>JBFGZH010000006.1:0-24605 GCA_041586895.1 Psychromonas sp.
AAAGGTCAGTAATTACTGATTTTTAAATCTTAGATTAGAAATCCCCGCTCCGGCGGGGATTTTTTTTGCCTGTAGAAAAGTTGTTTGCTTTCAGCTTTCTGCTTTCTGCTTTCAGCCACGAGCTTCGACTTGATAGCCGGAAGCTACTCGAGGCTTGAAAATCAATGAGCCGTTCTGACCGTGTTGCAGCTCTTTGTTAACTACGGGCAACCAACTAATCCGTATCGAAGAAGCTCTAGGTGAAAAAGCGCCTTACAACGGTCTTAAAGAAGTTAAAGGTCAAGCTTAATTCTTAATTGAATTAACAGACTGATATATTTCATAAATCCTCGCTTAGGCGGGATTTTTTTGCCTGTAGAAAAGTCTTTTATCAGTGCGGGGCCTCGGCTTTAGCCGAGCGATATATATGCGAGCAAAGAACAGCGCGGCTGAAGCCGCGGCCCCTAGTTGTAATTACAAACTGACCAGAAATGACAGTGCTGCTTAATGTATTGAATATGTCGCCTCGGCTTCAGTCGAGCTATCAACAAGCCAATTTGCAATGCCAAACGGCATCTTCGCGGGCTTTTTGTTGTTGTTATTCACTGTGCGTTTTAATTTACAGGCGAATGTGTAAGAATAACTTTCCTGCTTGGTACTTCTTTTTCTTGAGAGTTTGTTATGCGTTTACTTATGCTGCTACTGGTTTTTTTATTAGGCTTGCTGCAATACCACCTATGGTTTGGTAAAAATGGCCTGCAGGATAAGCATGCTTTGCTTAACGATGTGCAAGCTATTGAGGCGAGCAATGCGGAATTAAGACAACGCAACCAAATGATGTTTTCAGAAATAGAGGATTTAAAAAGCGGTCTGGGAGCGGTGGAAGAGGTTGCACGTAATGAGCTGGGCTTAATAAAAGAGGGGGAAACCTTTTTCCGTATTGTCCCTAAAGAAGATTAATTGGCCTACCTGCAGTCATAATAAAAGAAGATCAAAAAGATGAGTAAAGAAAATTTAGTGGCTGTTATTGTCGCAGCCGGTATCGGTAAACGGGTTGGCGCGGATATTCCCAAACAGTATTTACCATTAGCGGGTAAAACTATTATAGAGCATAGTCTTGCTCCTTTTATCGAGCATCCGGATATCAGTGCCGTCGTTGTTGCTATCGCCAAAAATGATACCTGGTTTGCGCAGCTTGATATTGCTCAGCATAGCAAAATACAGGTCGTGGAAGGCGGTGCTGAACGGGTTGACTCCGTGCTGTCGGCATTGCAAGTCATTCCTGAAGATGATTATGTCCTAGTCCATGATGCCGCCCGGCCCTGTATCACGCGCACGGATATCGATAAATTAATTGCCCGGGTGCTGCGGTCAAAGCAGGGCGCTATCCTAGCAGCAAGAGTGCGTGATACGATGAAACGCAGCGATTGCGCTGGGCAAATTAGTGCTACCGTGGAACGGGAAAATTTATGGCATGCTTTAACACCGCAAATGTTTCAAAATAGCATGCTGCTGCAAGCGATTCGTGGCGTTAAAGAACCGCAAAGAATCACCGATGAAGCTTCGGCAATGGAAATGTCAGGCCTGCCTGTTAGTATTGTTGAAGGACGTAGTGATAATTTAAAAGTTACGCGTGAAGAAGATTTACAGATAGCTGCGCTATATCTGTCACAGGAGAAAAAAATATGATTCGTATTGGCCATGGTTTTGATGTGCATAAATTTGGTGGACAGGGACCGGTCACGCTTGCCGGGGTAAAGATTCCATTTCATCGCGGTTTTATTGCCCACTCAGACGGGGATGTGGCCTTACATGCTTTATGTGATGCTATCTTAGGGGCGTTGGCTCTGGGAGATATCGGCCGTCATTTTCCGGATAATGATCCTAAGTATGCGGGTATTGATAGTCGTAAGTTAGTTGCAGATGTTTTCCTTCATGCCAAAAATCGTGGTTATAGCATTGGCAATATCGATCTCACTATTATTGCTGAAGCACCAAAAATGGCTCCCTTTATTGATGATATGCGCCTGCAGATTGCCAATTTATTAGAAACCGAGTCGCATAATATTAATGTCAAAGCAACCACCACAGAAAAACTCGGCTGTATTGGCCGTGGAGAAGGCATTGCCTGCCATGCGGTTGCTTTGTTAATGCAAAATAAATAATTATGCTTATGCACCACCGAGGACAGTGAGCTAAAAGCGCAAGCATAAAATATTAATGATTTATAATTTGCCTGGTTTTTCTCTGTTCTCGTACGGGTGACTTTTAAACACCTGAGCCAGCCATATAAGCATTTAAGTAATTAAGAAGAGATAATGAACGAAGAAAATGTAAAACAGTCATACAGCTTAGATTTTAATTTTTTGTATGGCAAACCACAAAGCAGCGGCGTCTTTAAAAGCAGCTGCGAAGATTTCAATGTTCAAGAGGATTTAGGTTTTGAGTTAACAGGTGAGGGCGAGCATGTCTGTTTATGGGTGCGGAAAGTCGGTGAAAATACCCAATATCTGGCCCGTCAACTGGCTAAATTTGCTGCTATTCCTGCCCGTAATGTCAGTTATGCCGGCCTTAAAGATCGTCAGGGGGATACTACACAGTGGTTTTCCCTGCATATTCCGGGAAAGGTCACACCTGATTTTTCTTTGTTTGCAGCTCCGGGGGTCACTATTTTAAAAGTGCTTCGCCATAATAAGAAAATAAAGACAGGAGCATTGGCGGGTAACTATTTCTCTATTGTGCTGCGTGAGATCAGCGATAAACCCGCCCTGGAAAAAGCGCTGCAGCAAGTGCAACATGGCGTACCCAATTATTTCGGAGAGCAGCGCTTTGGTTTTGACGGCTATAATATCAATGCCGCCGTCGCCATGTTTCAAGGGCGAAAAGTAAAAGATCGTTTTAAACGCAGTATCTATTTGAGTGCGGCGCGCAGCTATCTGTTTAATCAGGTGCTTTCGGCGCGTATTAAAGATGATCTGTATAAGCAACCTCTGCTTGGCGACTGCGTACAGTTTGTTGCTAATCGTTCGTTTTTTCCGTTAACGGATCTTGATGAGGCAACATTACAGCGCTTAGCGCAACGCGAAGTGTGTTTAACTGCGCCTTTATGGGGAGCTGGTGAGCTCACCTCCGAGCAGGATGCCAAACACTACGAAACTTCTGTGTTGTCCGACTATGCACAGCTTCAAGCCGGTTTGGCAAAGAATGGATTAAAGCAGGAGCGTCGGCCTTTGTTATTGATCCCTGAAAAGTTTTCTGCCCGCTGGCTGGATGAAAGCAGTGTCAAAATCGATTTTTATCTGCCCTCTGGCTGTTATGCAACCAGCGTGCTGCGTGAACTCATTACTGTGCCCGGTGAATAGGGCGGTTACAATACCAACAGTTATATTTTTTTATTTACCATACGAGAAAACATAGTGAAAATATTTTCCCCTCTTTATGACAAAGTGATGCTTTGGTCTGAACATAAGTTTGCACCATTTTATCTTTATCTGACCGCTTTTGCCGAGTCTGTCTTCTGGCCGGTTCCTGTCGATATTATGCTTGCTCCGATGGCGCTTGCTAAACGCCATTTAGCCTGGCGCTTTGCATTAGGAGCGACCATCTTTTCTGTGTTAGGCGGTGCATTAGGTTATTACATTGGTCATGCGCTTTATGAGCCCGTTGTTTTACCCTTTATAGAATTTATGCACTATCAGGATAAGATGCAGACCGCACAAGCCTGGTTTGTGCAGTGGGGGGTGATGGTTATTTTTATCGCCAGCTTTACGCCTATTCCCTTTAAGGTATTTACCATCACAGCCGGGGTGATGAGCATGGTGTTTTTACCTTTTCTATTAACTGCCCTGGTAGGGCGCGGATTGCGTTTTTTCCTGGTGGCCGGTTTGATGGTTTTAGGAGGAGAAAAAATGCAGGCAAACCTGCGTAAATACATCGATGCGCTAGGCTGGATAACAATTTTCCTGGCCATTATTCTTTATCTGATTTTAAAACACTGATCACCCGTGCGCTATTTGTTTGTTTTTATTGTGCTTAGCTGGGGGCTTTTAGGCTGCGCCTCATCAGGCTCTCGGGCCCCTGTCTCAGATCTCACCTTAAATAGCAGTAAGTCACCCGTCAAGCTAAGCGCCTTGGCGCGACAATTAACAAGCTATCGCGTTAACAAGGGCGATACTCTGTACTCTATCGCCTGGAGAGCCGGGCTGGATGTTCAGACGCTGGCAAAGCGCAATAATCTACAAGCACCTTATACTATTTATCCCGGACAACGATTAAATTTAAGAGAGCAAAAACAGAGTAATTATGCTCAGCGCCAGAAAGCCGTGATAAAAAATGCAAAAAGTGAGCCCTCTTCACAAAAAGTAGATGAAAAATCACCAATACGATGCACAGCTCAAAATTGTATCAAAATAGCTGATAATAAGCTTGTAGATAAAAAAACAAAGGCATATTCTGGCAACCAATCTAATGAGAAAGTGGCTCAACCAGAGAAAATAACAGCACAAAAAATAATAGCGAAGAAAACAACTGAGCAGCAAACAACAACTGAAAAAATCACCACCTGGCGCTGGCCGGCGCAGGGCAAGTTAAGCAAAAGCTTTTCAGCATCGCAAGCCGGCATGAAAGGCATCAGTATTGCCAATCAGCGTGGCACAGCGATTTATGCCACGACTTCAGGTCAGGTTGTTTATGCCGGCAGCGGCTTGCGCGGTTATGGTAATTTAATCATTATTAAACATAATTATGATTACCTCAGTGCTTATGCTCATAATGAGAAGTTACTGGTTAGCGAAAATCAGCAGGTTAAGGCGGGACAAAAAATAGCACTTATGGGAGATAGTGGTAGCGACAGTGTGCATCTGCACTTTGAAATACGCTATAGGGGGAAATCGGTCGATCCGTTGCGTTATCTGACAAAGCGTTAAATGTTTGCCTGTCGCCATTATGGCAATATTATAATGAGCAGTGTTGACTGCTTATTATAATGTAACTGACAGTTCAAAATGAATGATGTAAGCATGACAACAGGGGGTAGCTATGAAGAAGGTGGCTGAAAATAGTTCACAGGGATTTCAAGATACTGGCGCTATTGATAAAGGTGTAGATACGCCGAAGAGTACTGAAAACGGTGAACTAAAAATAATGGATGCCACTCAACTCTATCTCGGTGAGATTGGTTTTTCTCCATTATTAACAGCTCAGGAAGAGGTCTATTACGCACGGCGCTCACTGCGTGGTGATGAAGTAGCACGCAAACGTATGATTGAAAGCAATTTGCGCCTTGTGGTGAAGATCTCCCGTCGCTATAACAACCGCGGATTATCTCTTTTAGACTTGGTTGAAGAGGGAAACTTAGGTTTAATCAGAGCGGTCGAAAAATTTGATCCGGAAAAAGGCTTCCGTTTTTCAACCTATGCCACCTGGTGGATACGGCAAACTATAGAGCGTGCTATTATGAATCAAACCCGCACCATCCGCCTTCCTATTCATATTGTAAAAAAATTAAACGTCTATCTAAGAACAGCACGGGAATTAGCGCATACCCTTACCCATGAGCCCACCGCAGAAGATATTGCTAAAGAGCTTGATGTGTCGGCAAAAGAGGTGGCTAAGATATTAAAGCTCAATGAACGCATCAGCTCTGTGGATATTCCAATCGGCAATAACTCCGATAGAGAATTATTAGATATTATCCCCGACCGTCAAGAGTCCTCACCTGAAAACGAACTGCAAAATGATGATATGAAGTTACGCATTGTTGACTGGTTGGAAGATCTCAATCCTAAACAACGTGAGGTATTAGCAAGGCGTTTTGGTTTATTGGGCTATGAAGCGGCAACGCTGGAAAATGTCGGTAAAGAGATTGGCTTAACCCGTGAGCGTGTCCGGCAAATTCAGGTGGAAGCATTAAAGAGCTTACGCGATGTCCTGTCGCAACAGGGCTTATCCATTGAGTCTTTATTTCAATTATAGCTTTTCATTTCAGCAGCATAAAAACGCATCAATTGTGATGCGTTTTTCTATGTTCAAGCGACTACATTAAATCATCTATCGAGAAACTGTACGTAGGATCAATATCCTGTAACTCTTTTAGCAGTTTACGCTGTGATTGCAGCGCCTCTATTTCCCGCCACTTGCTTGCTTTTGGTGTTTTTTTGCTGCTGCTTAATAATAGCTCATGCTCAGTGAGTTGTATGTCGTGACTTTTACCGTATTGCATTCTAGTTCTCCTTTTTGCGAGATAAAGCTTGTGAATAAGCACACCATAGATAAGCAATGTTGCAGTTTTGTGATGTTGTTATGTTTTTATTATTTAATTAATAGTTAGTTGTTTGATTTTGACTGGACTTTAATGATACTTTTATTTGACTATATAGTCGGATGATTTTTACCTGCTTAGCCAAATAAGGCAATGTAAATGGCGGCATGAGGTCGTGAATAATGAAAAAATCGCAGCGTAGTATAAGGGCTTTTACCCTGATTGAATTGATTGTTACTTTGGCTGTGCTGGGTATTTTAATGTCGATAGGTGTCGCTGCTTACAGCGGCATTTTTTCCCAGCAGGCATTAATACAAAGAACAGAGCGTCTTTATCACTTTTTACGCTTAGCAAAGTCACAATCTATTAAGCATAATAAAAAGATTTATGTGCATTTTTGCCAGTTAAATGCCGGTGCAACCTGGAAAATGGCCATGGCGGAAGAGTCAGGTTGTGATTGTTTTAGCGCTTTGTCATGTCAGGTAAATGGCGTCGACATGGTCGAAGATCTCGCCGATGGTAAAACGATATTTACCTCACCAGCAAATGTGACCTTTAGCGGTGAGCAGGCCTCTTTCAGTCCGATGCGCTTTAGCGTCAACTCAGGGAGTGTTACGCTCAGTGATATAAACGGCGCGCAGTTAAAAGTGATCCAGTCGACCATGCGTTTAAGAGTTTGTTCCCCAAAGCAAGCTCAGCTGGGATATGAAAAATGTTAAGCAGGAATAACGGCTTTTCATTAATTGAATTGTTAATTTCCCTATTACTGGGGAGCATGCTTCTGGCAATGGTGATTAGCTTATACGTGAGCAGTGTTTCCAGTGGCGTTAAAAATTTGCAATATTCGCGCTTACGCACTGATCTGCAATCTATTGTTGCACTGATGGAAGCGGATATCAGGCGGGCAGGATATGGCGGCCCTGAGTATATGGTGGGAAGCGGCGCCAGCAAAACCGTTGATGCAATTAATAACGGGGATAAAGATTGTATTGTTTATTATTATAACCACGATGGCAGCACTTCTATTCAAAGCGCCAATAAAATGGGCTTTCGATTAAATCCTAAAACGCAGGAAATTCAATTCGGTACTGGGGTCGATCCGCTGGCGCTTAATTGTTATGACGCCGGTTACTGGAGAGCGCTGTCAGATAAACGCTTTATTAAAATTACGGCATTAGCTTTTACTGAAAGTAAGGTTTCCAGCGCAGCAGCGACACAGCGTAGTGTACAAATAGAGATAACAGGACAGTTAGCCTCAGAAAGTGCTGCTCAGCACACAATTAAAACTAAGGTACAGGTACGCAATTTAGAATTTAATTGATTTTTGCCGCTGGATGCAGGATGGTATCCTTATGGTTATAAAAGAAAATGCTTAGTAGGAGCAAATATGTTTGTGCGATTATTTTTAATTTTTACCAGTGTTTCACTGTTAGAGATTTTTGTGCTGGTTAAAGTAGGTAGTTTTTTAGGGGCTTGGCTGACCGTGTTGCTGGTGATTATTACGGCATTAGTGGGTTCGGCGTTAGTGCGCAGCCAGGGACTGCAGCTTTTACAACAGCTGCAGCGCCGTATCGCAGAAGGGGAGATGCCGGGGGTGCAGCTGATTGAAGGGGTGATGTTATTGGTGACCGGGGTGTTATTAGTGACACCTGGTTTTGTCACTGACTTCTGTGGCTTATTATTACTGCAACCAAAAATCAGGGTGAGTATTGCCGAGCTGGTATTGGCCAATCTGAAATTAAACCCCAATGTCTCCATGTCCGGGCATTATTCACAATCCCATAGCGGCTCAAAAACCGATAAAGATATTATTGAGGGGGAGTTTGAGCGCAAAGATGACGAAAAATAGATTTTGATAGCTGTCACAATAATGCAAGGTTTCATTTTATCATTGCTCCCTACATAAGGTAAAATTCAAATCAAATAATGACAAACTATTGATGTGTAATTTTTTTGTCATATAACAACAATAAACTGGCAATGTAATCATTATTGTCTACTAAGGGGGAGTTGTGGAGCTTAGAAAGTCTATAACACTAAGAAGTTTTAAAAAATACCAACCTCGGCAAATTGCAAAATTTGTAAAAGGATTTTTCAATGGCCGAATCTTTATTGCCGGATTAGGGCGTTTACGCGTGATTGAAGGCAAGGTTGTGGCTTATCAGCATCAGAAAGGTGAGAAAAGCATTTTAATTGCTGTTAGTGAAATTAATAAAACCATTAATGAATTAGCGCAACGCAAGTCTGTAATGGGATGATTTTAGCTTAAATAAAACGACTTCCTTGTGGCCTGTATGTGAAATACAGGCTTTTTTTTAAGAAAAATACAGAAAAAATTCTCTTATCCACTTGATAAGCGAATTTTTATCCCCATCTTCTTTTCACGTTCTAATGTTTATTATTTTTGAGGAAATATCATGACTATTCGTCCATTACATGATCGAGTTATTTTAAAACGTACTGAGCAAGAAACTAAATCAGCAGGTGGCATTGTATTGACAGGTAGTGCCGCTGAGAAATCTACGCGTGGTGAAGTTCTTGCTGTCGGTAAAGGCCGTATTTTAGAAAATGGTGACGTTAAACCCCTTGATGTAAAAGTGGGTGATATTGTTATTTTCAGTGAAGGTTATGGTTTAAAAACAGAAAAGATTGAAGGTCAAGAAGTACTTATTTTAAGCGAAAGCGATATTCTGGCTGTTGTCGAATAAATTGCTGTTTTCAGTCTGGCTGCGCTTGCTTGAGTGAAGGCCAGGCTTGCCGCTAAACTGATTAACTAAGCGCTTATTTTAGAGCAGTTAATCAACTTGAGAATAATATTGAAGAATTAAAGGAAAATTGAAATGTCTGCAAAAGAAGTTAAATTTGGTAATGATTCACGCATTAAAATGTTAGACGGCGTTAATGTTCTTGCTAATGCTGTAAAAATCACGCTAGGCCCTAAAGGTCGTAACGTTGTTATCGATAAAAGTTTCGGTGCCCCGCATATCACTAAAGACGGTGTAACTGTGGCAAAAGAGATCGAGCTTGAAGATAAGTTTGAAAACATGGGTGCGCAGATGGTTAAGGAAGTTGCATCACAAACTAATGATGCAGCGGGTGACGGTACTACAACGGCAACAGTGTTAGCACAAGCTATTATTGCTGAAGGTTTAAAAGCGGTTGCTGCGGGTATGAACCCGATGGATCTGAAGCGCGGTATCGATAAAACAGTAAAAGCCGCGGTTACTGAATTAAAAGCACTGTCAACACCTTGTGCAGATTCAAAAGCAATCACTCAGGTAGGTACTATCTCTGCCAACTCTGACACTGAAATTGGTGAAATCATCGCCGCAGCCATGCAGAAAGTGGGTAATGAAGGCGTGATTACCGTTGAAGAAGGTCAGGGTCTGGAAAATGAACTGGATGTGGTTGAAGGTATGCAGTTTGATCGCGGTTACCTGTCACCTTACTTTATGACCAATCAGGAAGCGGGTACGGTTGAACTTGAAAATCCGTATATTTTACTCGTAGATAAGAAAATCACTAATATTCGTGAACTGCTGCCGACATTAGAAGCGGTTTCCAAGGCCTCTAAGCCGCTGCTGATTATTGCTGAAGATGTTGAAGGTGAAGCGTTAGCGACACTGGTTGTCAATAATATGCGCGGTATCGTAAAAGTGGCTGCTGTTAAAGCACCTGGTTTTGGTGATCGCCGTAAAGCGATGCTGCAGGATATTGCCATCTTAACAGCGGGTACGGTTATCTCTGAAGAGATTGGCTTGGAACTGGAAAAAGTTCAGCTGGAAGATCTTGGTCAGGCGAAACGTGTTGTGATCGATAAAGATGAAACAACTATTATCGACGGTATCGGTGATGAAACGGCAATCGATGCACGTGTTAGCCAAATCAAGCAGCAGATTGAAGCTTCTTCATCTGATTACGATAAAGAAAAACTTCAGGAACGTTCTGCTAAGCTAGCTGGTGGTGTTGCCGTGATTAAAGTGGGCGCATCAACAGAAGTTGAAATGAAAGAGAAAAAAGACCGTGTTGACGATGCGCTGCATGCCACGCGCGCTGCCGTTGAAGAGGGTGTTGTAGCCGGTGGCGGTGTTGCCCTGGTACGTGTTGCCGGTTTATTAAAAGATCTGAAAGGTGATAATGACGATCAGAATGTCGGTATCCGCCTGGCACTGCGTGCTATGGAAGCACCGCTGCGTCAAATCGTTTCTAACTGTGGTGAAGAAGCATCAGTGGTTGCCAATAATGTCCAGCAGGGTGAAGCAAACTTTGGTTACAATGCAACAACAGGCGAATACGGCGATATGTTGGAGATGGGTATCCTTGATCCGACTAAAGTAACCCGTAGTGCACTGCAGTTTGCCGCTTCAGTTGCCGGCCTGATGATCACAACAGAGTGCATGATCACCGACCTGCCTGTAGAAGCACCTGCAGCAGCAATGCCGGATATGGGCGGCATGGGTGGTATGGGCGGCATGATGTAATCATCACCTAGCCATTGCATAGAAACTCATAACCTTTCAGAAGCCCCGGAAAGCCTTGTTTTTCGGGGCTTTTTGTTTGGTTTTTTGCCACTGTGAGTATCATAGAATAGCGGGGGTAATGAGGGGTATCGATGCGTCAGTGGTCCTGTTTTTTCATGGTTTTTACTACCGATACCCCTCCTGCTACTCTTTGCGAGTAAAAATTCATAGAATGTTAACGGGCGAAGGTTAAGCTGTTCAACTTTTCCTACAGGGAATGAATTTAATAACCCTATGTTAGAGCCACTCGCTGCGACATACATCTCCGGTGCTTTTTCAGCAAAGTATTTAAGAGAAGTCACTGCCCTTTGGCATTCACCGATTTCATCTAAAATCAGCATCAGGGTTAAATACTTCATTTGTTAACAGTTCAATATTTGAGAGCATATCATCAGGGGCTAATGATTCTGAAAAAGCCTCAGCCATTTCTGGGGATTCAAGAAAATCGATGCGTAGGACATTAGCAAAGCTTTTACCGAACAAACTTTGCAGAAGGTAGGTTTTACCCGTCTGACGTGCTCCGTCTATCAGCAAAGGCTTGCGGTTTTTCTTTGTTTTCCACTCCATTAATCTTTTTATTCGCAATCTTTTCATTCTTTACCTCTCAAGTCCATCAACTAGCCTTATTACACTTTAATGCGCAATAAAATGTAGTGTAAAACATCTTTACGCGCGTAAAAATGCAATTTTTGCTTTTTATATGCGCATAAAAGAGGTTGGTTATTCTGCGCGAGATTGGAGATCTCGCATCGTATCATTGATTAGAGTACAAATTAAAATAATTTACTCAGTAGCAGAGTTTATTGATTGTCCTGCGTGAATCCATAGCTAAACCTTTTGTTTTAAGGTGTTTTTTTGCGCTAAATCCGTTCAAAATAAGCTGCCATTTGAAATTTGCATCGAGCTCTAATGATTTGAACTCTAATTATTTTTATTGTAGTCTAGATAATCATCACTAGCGGATGAGTAAAGAAAGAGTAAATAAAGCGCAGTCTCGGCATGATTGCCTGTTTGCAGGTGTTACGGCTCAGGCTGAGTATGCGAAATGGAGTATTAAACCAATCAACACCAACTTATAAGTCGTGAGCGCTTCGCAAAGGCAAGGCGGTGGTCGGGCGGATATAGTCGCCCTAAGATAAAAACTAGATTTACAACAACAACTCATGGAGGAAGTATGAAGTTAATAAAGAAGATGTCATTAGTCATTGCTTCAGTTGCAGCAATGGGCGCTTTTTCTAGCGCCAGTGCCGATAAGCTGGATGATGTTATAAACCGTGGTACCTTAAATTGTGGCGTTGTGCTGGATTTCCCGCCAATGGGTTATACAGATAAAGACAATAAACCTGCCGGTTTTGATGTTGACTACTGTAATGATCTTGCCAAGGTGCTGGGTGTTAAATCAAAGGTTATTAATCTGACCTGGGGGGACAGAATTCCTTCATTGATTTCTGATAAAACCGATGTGGTTATCGGCTCAACTTCAGATACGCTGGCACGTGCCAAATCTGTTGGCTTTACCTACCCATACTTTGTTTTCAAGTTTCAAGTTTTATCTAAGAAAGGCGTGCAAGTGACATCTTTTGATGACCTTAAAAATGTAAAAGTGGGCGCGGCGCTTGGCACTACCTATGAAGCTGAGTACTTTAAATATGCCGATGAACAGGGTTGGGGAAGAGATAACTACACTTCTTTCAAATCAGAGAACGATGCATTTTTAGGATTATACCAAGGTAAAATAGATGCGCTGATCTCAACCAATACCAATATAGCAACCAAACTTGCCTCAGGTCAGTTTGACGATTTTGTCGCAGGCCCCTATGTACCCAATTATGATGATGTGGTCGGCTTCATTGCCAAAAGAAACGAGCTTGCCTGGATAAATTACCTCAACCTGTTTTTGATCCATCAAATTCGAGATGGACGATTAAATGAGTTGCATATCAAGCACTTTGAAACTCCTGTTTCGCCGGATATGGTGCAATCATTAAGAGACAATAAATAATTTTTATTGTGCCTTAACACCTCCAGCTCGGCTGGAGGTGGCAAAATTTGAACCAGGCTATTTAAAGCGTCATTTTCACTCCCCAATATTTATAAGCGCTAGTTGTTGCAGGGAACAAGCCTTTTATAGGGATTGAGCTGGGGAAGTAAATGGCCAATAAGCAGATTATATTCATCATAAGCAAGCAAAAAACACACAATAGGCTGGCTAGCTGTATGTTAATGGTCAATCAGCTTGCTGTGTTTTTATAAAGTAAAGGCTTAGATTATTCAGGCTTATAAAGAGGACATATGGATAATTATGAATTTCATTGGAATGTGGTGTTTGATGCATTTCCGCAACTTTTAATGGGCGCGTTTACAACCTTACATGTCTCTGTTTTATCTATGCTGGTAGGGATAGTGATTGCGGTATTACTGGCCTTAGGGAAATTATCAAGTTCGAAATTTTTTTATCATATTGCCAATATTTGGGTCGAGGCAGCGCGAAATATGCCGGCGCTTTTTCTTATCTACATGGCGTACTTTGGCCTAGGGGCTTACGGTATCCACCTTAGTCCGTATTTTGCGGTTTTTTCCGGATTAGTCTTTATCAATGCCGGCTATCTGGCAGAAACATTCCGAGGAGGCTTTAATTCTATTCCAACAACGCAATATAGTGCGGCAAAATCCTTGGGAATGAATAACTTCAAAGTTTATCGTTATGTGATATTACCGCAAATGTTTAGAAGGATTTATCACCCCATGACCAACCAGTTTATCTGGTCAATATTGATGAGTTCGCTGGGCATACTGGTGGGTATGAATGAACTCTCGGGGGAGACGCAAAGACTGCAGTCTACTTCATTTAGAACACTGGAGTTTTTTATCGTCGCAGCCGTGATGTACTTTGTGATAACAAAACTGGTGCTGTTGGCATCTAGTCTGGTTGCCAAAAAAGTTTTTAAAGGGGAGCTGTCATAATGAACTTATTTACTCCTTTATCCTGGAATGATACCGGCTTTATCTTAACCGGTATTTTAAATACCGTTTATATTTCTGTGGTTGCAATAGTTGTTGGCAGTATTTTAGGCCTGTTGATCGGCTTTGTCAGAGCTGAAACGAATAAATCTATCAACCTTTTATTGGGCGGATTTTTAGATATTCTCAGATCTGTGCCGCTGATTATTCAACTGATACTTTTCAGTACCTTTATCGGTGCGATGGGATACCCGCTGGATCCCTTTAGCGCAGGGGCAATTATATTGTCGCTTTATACCATGGCATTTATGAGTGAAGTATTCAGAAGTGGCTTTGCCAGTGTCCCCACAGCCATGAGAAAAGCGGCTAGATCGCTGGGCATGAGTTACTTACAAACCATACGCTACATTCGCATTCCAATTGGCATGCGCGCCGTGTTTCCCTCCTGGCTTGGCGTTGCGCTGAGTGTGATCAAAGACTCCGCACTGGTTTCCGTTATCGGTTATATGGAATTGCTGAGAACCGCAGAGCAGTTAATATCAAGGACACAACAACCGCTGCTGATATTGACAGGAGTCGGATTGTTTTACTTTATGATCTCTTACCCGTTGTCGCGTTATGGTAAATATGTAGAAAGGAAAATGAAAATATGATTGAAATCAAAAATGTTCATAAGTCTTTTGGCGACTTAGAAGTCTTAAAAGGGATAGACCTAAATGTCAACCGCGGTGAAGTTGTTAGTATCATTGGTGCCAGTGGTAGCGGTAAATCGACCCTGTTGTATTGTATTAATGCCATTGAGACGATCAATAGCGGCAATATTATTGTTGATGGCGTCGATGTGCATGATAAAAAAACTGATAAAAACCAATTACGGCAGAATCTGGGCATGGTCTTTCAGCAATGGAACTCTTTTCCGCATCTAACCGTCTTAGAAAATGCGGCCCTCGCGCCACAGGTGGTGAAAGGCTTTAGCAAAGAAAAAGCGGAAGAGATTGCCAGAAAAGAGCTCATTCACGTTGGACTTGGTGAAAAGCTCGATGAGTATCCGACCAGAATGTCGGGAGGGCAGCAGCAGCGACTGGCCATAGCAAGAGCATTAGCCATGGAGCCGCCCTATATGCTATTTGATGAGGTCACTTCGGCACTGGATCCTGAGCTGGTGGGGGAAGTCCTGGATACCTTAAGGTTGCTGCGCGATGATGGCATGACCATGATTTGTGTGACCCATGAGATAGCTTTTGCCAAAGAAGTCTCGGATAAAATTGCCTTTTTCCATGAAGGCTTAATTGAAGAGATAGGCACTCCTGAACAAGTGCTGGATAACCCGCAGAAGGAAAGAACACAGCAGTTTTTAAGTAAAGTGCTCTGATCCTTCAGCAGGCACCGGCTCTGTTAGACAGCCGTGTCGCCAATCCGCCTATTTATCAGTATAAAAAGCAGCTTCGGCTGCTTTTGGTTTTTCCGCTAAAGCACAGTAACAAGCCGGCAAAACTCCCTGAGTAGCTTAGTGTCAGTAAGTTGTTAATTCTCCCAGTTTGCCTAAGCTAATATTAGTAAAGTGCGCCGCAGGAGGCTATGTGCTCAGGAATATCCAATCATGCTTAGCATATAAGCGACTTAATTTGCTGCTTTGCCTGTTGCTGATCACCAGCTTTGTTACTGTCCCTCGCAGTTATGCGGCTTTACCGACAGTGGAGGTGGTTGAAGAGCAGCTCGCTGTGCTTAATGACAATGCCAGTACAGATACCGCCAGTATAGACAGGCTGCAACAAATCAAACAATCTCTGCAGGAGATAACCGCTCTGCAGCAAAAAAATGCCAAGCTAGAGCTGCTTTTGCAGCAGGCTCCGCAACGAAAAATGACACTGAATCAAAAACTTCAGCAAGCTATTAGCGCGCAGCCGGAAGCTATTGCTGAATCTGCTCTGGCCAGCGACATTGAGCAGAGTTTAGCGACCGAAAAAGCACGCAATAAAGAGTGGATAGAGCAACTCGCACAACTCAATCGCGAGCAGCAAGCGCTGCTGGAAGCACAGGAAACCCTGCCGGTCCAGATCGCCGAACAAGAGCAGGTGCTCGAGCTACAGATAAAGGTCAACAAGGCGGTACCGGAAGGCGAAGCCAATAAAGTCAGGAAATGGTTGGCGGAAGCTGAGCAGAGCGTACAGGAAAAAAAACTGCAGTGGCTGATTCTGCAGCAGGACACTCTGCTACAGCGCAGAGAAGAGGCGAAAATAAATGCGCAGATTATAGAGCAGCAGCTGACCTTTACCAGTAAGCGGATTGGCTTGCTACAGGCACGTTTGTTAGAGCTCAACACCCGCTCCAGCCTTAAAGTGATTGAGCAAGCCAGGCAATTGAATCGTGCTCTATCCGATGCGCCTGCCGTTATTCAGCAGTGGAACGCTAAAAATGAAACACTTGCGCTTGAGTTTGAAGCCCTTAACCGCGAGCTGCTATTAACCCAGCAGGCTATTCAGGAGCTTGCCGATGAGCGGCTGCGTGTTACCCAGAACCTGGCGCAGGTAAAGGGAAATATCAAGTGGTTGAGGAACAGTCCTGCCTTTAGTGATGCCATCCGTGCACAGCTGCTGTTGCTGCCGGATCTGTCCGATAAAAGTGATCTCCAGGAAGCGATTACCGAGGCGCATCTGCAACATTTTCAGCTATCCAATGAGCTTTTCAAACTTAAAGATATTCCATATTTAATCAATGAGATAGCGCAACAATCAGCATTAAGCGAACTGCATAAAACGGTGCTCAGAAGTATTTTGAATTTCCGCTATGAAGTATTGAACAATGCGCTTGAAAAAACCGATCAGTTTATTGCCGAGATCACCCGCCTGGATGCACTGCAGGATCAGTTTTCTCTGGAAATACAGGCCGAGCGTGATTTTCTCAAAGAAAAACAACTGTTTATTCGTGACCGTTTGCTGTTTTGGGAGCTCTCTTTTTTGGATCTGAACCGCTGGTTTGGCACCAGCAGTTTGCCGGAAAGAGCCCGCAGTTTACTACATGAAAGTCTCTCGCATCGCGGTGAGTTAGTGCTGCTGGGGATTTTTTTATTGCTTATCTCCGGGCTTCTTCTACAGGTCAAAAAAGTAGACAAAAGATATCGCTTAGAATATGCAGAAGTTGTCGGTAAGGTGCGTAAAGATGCCTTTATCCATACTTTGATTTTGCTGCTCCTGGCGATAGGCTACGGCGCTCTGCTGTCGTTCAGTGTATTTGTTGTCAATCACTGGATTGAGCTGCGCCTGGGCGCCTTTTATTCTTATGATTTAAATAATATCTTTATTTCTGCCTGCGCCGTGATTCTGCTATGGGAATCGCTGGTCAGACTGGCCATTGCCGATGGCGTGCTGGCGCTGCATTTTGCTTTTCCCAGTGAGGTGATCAGGTGGTTAAAGTCGACTCTGTCCAGGCAACGCTGGCTTCTGTACAGCCTGCTTTTAAGCATGCTGCTCAGTGAGATGCTCGCTGATGATACAGAAAGCCCGTTACTGAGGATTTTGTTTATTGTCTTTATTTTCTGGTTGATAGCTTTTATCAACATTCTGCTTAAGGGGCATCGCCTTCCCGTGCTGCTGCCCGCTTTTATGCAGTCTGCAGTGGCTTTGTATCTCCTGAAAGCTGTGCTTATCCTGCCCTTAATCGCCATCGCCACTTTGTCTGTCTGGGGGTATTTTTATGCTTCCTGGGTGGCGCTGTTTTATTATTATGCCGTTTTGCTCAGCTTTTACTCTGCCTTACTGCTCCAGCAGTTGGGCATTCGCTGGCTGAAGATTAAGCAGCGCAAGATAAGTCTGCAGCGTGCGCTTAAAAAACGTGCAGAGCAGTTACAGACTGACCACAGCAGCCATACCGTGAGCGATGAGGTCGATGAATTAACGCTCTCCGTTGAACAGATCAGTGAGCAGTCATGGCTTCTGCTCAACCTGGCGGTGCTGGTTTTCCTGTTTGCCATGTTATCGACACTGCTATCGGACAGTTTGCTGGCGCTGCAATGGACCAGTGAAGTGATTATCTGGGAAGTGGTCACCATTACGGAAACGGGCAATATCGTCGAGGCTATTTCATTAAAAGCTGCGCTCAGTGCCTTGGTTATTTTAGGGGTCTCACTTTTTTTTACGAAAAATTTACCCGGAATGCTGGAGGTCTTGTTATTTCACCGTCTCAATATCTCACCCGGGGCGGCCTATGCCACCACCACGTTATTACGTTATCTGCTGGTCCTTAGCGGTATCCTTATTGCCGTTTCCACCCTGGGTTTTAACTGGTCGAGACTGCAATGGTTAATTGCTGCGCTCAGTGTCGGCTTGGGGTTTGGTCTGCAGGAAATTTTTGCTAATTTGGTCTCCGGGATCATACTGCTCTTTGAGCGCCCTATTCGGGTCGGCGATACCATCACCATTCAGGGGCTAAGTGGTACTGTGATGCGCATTAATACTCGCGCAACCACTATTCTCGATTGGGATAACAAAGAGATTGTGGTACCCAATAAAGCCTTGATCACCGAGCAGCTGGTGAACTGGTCGCTTTCCAATGCCATGACGCGGATTATTCTTCCCGTCGGGGTGGCTTATGGCTCCGATATACAGCTGGTCAAAAAGCTGCTTATCCAGGCTGCCGAGGAACAGCCTGAAATCATTCGCGATCCTGCGCCGCAAGCGCTGTTGCTGCTCTTTGGCAACAGTAGTTTAGACTTTGAACTGCGCATTTTTTTAGCTCAGGTGGAAGGGCTTGCGGGCATTAAGGACAAGGTCAATACGCGCATTGAGCAGTTATTTAAAGAGCATGGGGTGGAAATTCCCTTTCCGCAAATGGATATTCATGTGCGCGAACTGCCCGGCGCTGAGTAAAAGAAGACAGCTAGCGCGCGCTCGTTATTCAGATGGCGCGCTGATGGCAAGGCTATTAGTTGGTGAATTGGCGATTCTGCTCTAGCCTTAAGTTAAGGTTATATAACGGATAGGTGGGCGAATGATATCAAGACTCAATCAGAAAAGTGATATTTTAGAGCAGGTCTTTTCGCAATTGAAAAAGGAATTTTCGGAGCGCGCGCAAAAGATAGTGCAGCAGTTTATCAACACCGTTTATCGTGATGTTGCGGTGAGGGATTTAACACAAATGTCCTCGGCGGATCTGCTCGGCTTAACTGTCTCATTGTGGCGTGAGATTCAGCAGTGGAAAGCTGAGCAGGCAAAAGTACGCGTCTTTAATCCGGATGTTGAGCAGGATGAGTGGCAATCCTCCCATACGGTGATCAGTGTCTTATGCCGTAATATTCCCTTTGTGATTGATACCCTGAGGCTGATTATTAATGAGCAGAATATTAAAGTACACCGCATCTTTTATAGTGAGATGGCCATTGAGCGGGGGACAACGGGAAAATTAATCTCCTTTAATGCGGCCGGCAATAATGAATTATTAATTTATTTTGAGATTGATCAAACCAGTGCCAAAGGCGAGCGTGATGCCCTGGCTGCAAAAATACAGCAGGCGTTAGAGAATGTCTCTCTGGTGGTCGATGATTATGAGCCGCTGACTGAAACCGTTAAAACGGCACTAAAGTACAGTCGCAGTGATAAATTTAACCAGCAGATAGCCGATCTGCAGTTCGAACAGACATTTTTAAAGTGGCTGTTAAAAGCCCATTTTACCTTTATTGGCTGCGACCGTTTCACTATCGACAAGGGACAGCTTAAAGCTGTCCCCGGCAGTCAGCTGGGGTTATTAAAACGCCCTGATTTTATGAGTAAACCCTGGCAATTTGAAGCACTGGCTGTGCTTAGCCATCGCTCACTTCTGTATTTTAGCAAGGCCTCACAACGGGCCATGGTGCATAGGGCTGCCTATCCTGAAGTTGTTTATGTAAAACGTTTTAATGATGCCGGGGAGCTGATTGCTGGGTACCGTTTTATCGGTTTATATACCGCCTCTGTTTACAGCGGCACGCCGACAGATATTCCCATGGTGGCTAATAAACTGGCTAATATTCTGCAGCAGTCCGGTTACAGCCGGGACGGCCACTATTATAAGGAGTTATCACAAATCCTTTATACCTATCCGCTTGAAGATCTGCTGCTATGCGATGAAAAGCAGTTATTAGAAAACGTGATAGAAGTTTTATATGCACAGGAGCGTAAGGAGTTAAAACTTTTTTTACGCAGTGAAGGCAATCATCAATTTGTGATCGCCAGTTTGTATGTGCCGCGTGATGTCTATAACACTAAAGTCAGGTTGGCCTTTGAAGAGTTGATTTACCGCACTTTAAATGTCAGTGACAGTGATTTTCAAACCTATTTAAGTGAATCCAGTTTAGCGCGTTTGCGTATGGTTTTACGCCTTAAGGCGCCGCTCACTGAGGTGCTGGAGGTACAGGCAATTCAAGATAGAATGAAGCAGTTAACCCGGCCCTGGAGTGATGAACTGCATGACTCGTTAATTGAACACTTCAGTGAAGAGCAGGGCATTAAACTCAGTAAAAAATATAGCCGAGCCTTTCCGAGCAGCTATCAGGCAAGTTTTAGTTCGCGTGTGGCGGTCGCTGATATTGAGCGCATAGAGTCATTATATCTCGACTCCAGCCGCTCCATGACACTGCGCTTTTATCGCTCCATTGAAGCTAACAGCAGTGAGCTGAAATTAAAACTATTTCATCAGGATGGCTCCTTATTACTCTCCGATCTGATTCCTATCTTAGAAAACCTGGGATTGAAAGTCGCCGAAGAGTACCCCTATAAGATCACCCCGAGCGGAGAGCGTGCATTCTGGTTATACGATTTTACCTTAATTTATGCGCAAGTCTGTAATTTTGATCCGGAAGCTTATCGCGAGCTTTTTGCCGATGCCTTTTTATCTGTATGGTACGGTTATGCGGAAAATGACCCTTTTAATAAACTGATCCTCGGTGCCGGCCTGGCATGGCGGGATATCAGTATGTTGCGTGCTTATGCTAAGTATATGAAACAGTTACGTTTTGGATTTGGTCATTTGGCCATAGCGAAAACACTGCTGGATCACGAGCAATTAGCTAAAGATATTGTTTTATTGTTTAAGCAGCGTTTTGACCCAAGCCGTGATGCTAGTTTGGCCAAGCAGGAAAAATTGCAGGATAAAATTTTAACGGCATTGAATAATGTCAGTAACCTCAATGAGGATCGCGTACTGCGTAAATATGTCGAATTAATTATGGCCACGCTGCGCTGTAATTATTTTCAGCAGCATGAAGGTAAAAATAAACCCTATATCTGCTTTAAACTTGAGCACGATAAAATCACTGAGATGCCACTGCCGCGTTTGGCATACGAACTCTTTGTTTATTCACCCTGTATTGAAGGCGTGCATCTGCGCGGCGGAAAAGTGGCGCGTGGCGGCTTGCGCTGGTCTGATCGTAATGAAGACTTCCGCACTGAAATATTAGGTCTGGCAAAGGCGCAGCAGGTTAAAAATGCGGTGATTGTACCGGTCGGGGCAAAAGGCGGTTTTGTCGCCAAAAATCTGACGCCGTTAATGGACAGAGAAGCTATTGTCAGTGAAGGCATTCGCTGCTACCAAATCTTTATCAGCGCATTGCTGGATATTACCGATAACGTATATGAGGGCAAAATTGTGCCGCCTGTTGATGTGCTTCGCTATGATGGTGATGATCCCTATCTTGTGGTCGCGGCTGATAAAGGGACGGCGACTTTCTCTGATATCGCCAATGAAGTGGCAGAAAAGAGAAACTTCTGGCTAGGTGATGCCTTTGCCTCAGGAGGAAAAAACGGTTATGACCATAAAAAGATGGGTATTACCGCACGAGGCGCCTGGATCAGTGTACAACGCCACTTTCGCGAGTTGGGGATTGATGTGCAGCAACAGCGGATAAGCGTGATTGGTATTGGTGATATGGCCGGCGATGTCTTTGGTAACGGTATGCTGCGCTCGAAATCTATTGCCTTAATCGCGGCTTTTAATCATAGCCATATCTTTATTGATCCTGAGCCTGTTGATTTAGAAGCTAGTTTTGCTGAACGTCTGCGTCTTTTCAATACCCCAAGAAGTACTTGGGCGGATTATAATAGCGCTCTTATTTCTTCCGGCGGCGGGGTGTTTGCACGCTCCCTGAAATCGATTAGTATTTCCGCGGAAATGGCGAAACGTTTTGCTATTTCTCAGAAGAAACTGACGCCCAATGAATTCATCAGCAGTTTGTTAAAAGCTAAGGTGGATCTGTTATGGAATGGCGGTATCGGCACTTATG
This sequence comes from Psychromonas sp., assembly GCA_041586895.1. GTDB lineage: Bacteria > Pseudomonadota > Gammaproteobacteria > Enterobacterales > Psychromonadaceae > Psychromonas. Next base: position 21,971 of record JBFGZH010000006.1, read on the forward strand.
TCAAAGCCAGCCGGGAAAGCCATGTTGATGTCGGAGATAAAAGCAATGATAGTTTACGGATTGATGCCTGTGATTTACATTGTGCCGTGGTGGCTGAGGGCGGTAACTTAGGTTTTACACAAAAGGCGCGTATTGAATATGCGCTATATGACGGCTTATGTTTTACCGATGCGCTTGATAATGCGGCGGGGGTCAACTGCTCTGACTTAGAAGTTAATATAAAAATTTTATTGGATAAATTAGTGGCCAACGGCGATTTGACCGTTAAACAGCGTAACCTCTGGCTGGAGAAAATGGCCGATGAAGTGGCACAACTGGTGTTAAAGAATAATTATCGTCAGGCGCAGTCGGTGAGCATCTCATTTCTCGAAGGTTACCAGCGCATTGAAGAGTACCGTCGTTTAATTAATGATTTAGAAGAGAGCGGCAAACTTAACCGCAGCCTGGAGTCTATTCCTGCTGATGAGCTGCTCAGTGACCGTAAAAACTGTCAGAAAGGCTTAAGCCGGCCGACCATTTGTGTGCTGCTCTCCTATGCTAAAAATGAGATGAAGCAGGCGCTGGTGGATACTTGTATCACAGATGATCCTTATCTGCTCACTGAAGTTGAAAAGATATTCCCGCAATCTTTAGTGAAAAACTATAAAAAAGAGATCCACCAGCACCCGTTGGTTGCCGAAATAGTCTCTACCCAGATAAGTAACGACCTTTTTAATATCATGGGGGCCACTTTTGCTCACCGTATTATGACCAGTTCAGGTTGTTCATTTTTAGAGCTTAGTAAAGCATGGGTCGCGGCGCGTGATATTTTTGCTTTGGAGGTGGTTTTTGAGCAGATAGAGTCACTGGATAACCGGGTCAGCTATGACTTACAAAGTGATCTTATTTTCAAGCTGCAGCGCATGCTGCGCCATGGCACGCGCTGGTTGATTCGTCACCATCGTGATGAGTTATCGACCGGCGAGTTAATCAAGCACTATCAAAAGCCGTTACAGGCAGTTGTTGATGATATTGAAAGCATATTAATGGGTAAGGAGATTGATTACCGTTGTGAAATGATCACCTCGTTGACGCAATCGGGGATTCCGGAGTCATTGGCATATAGATTAGCAAGTACGGATCAAATCTACTCGCTGTTAAGCGTTATCTCTGTTGCCACTAAACTGACTGTGGATGTCCATTTAGCCGCACAGGTTCATTTTCTGGCGATGGATAAATTAAAACTCTTTGATGTTGCCAAAGTGCTAGCCTTATTACCGGTTGAGAGTCACTGGCAATCATTAGCTAAAGAAGCGATGTGCGATGACTTGGAGTGGCAGCATAAGTGTATGACTCAGGCTATTTTACTGGAAATGAAGGGCGAGGACATTCAGCAGGCCTATGCGGATTGGGAGATGCAGCATCACAATCTTGCCCAGAGGTGGCTGGATATGGCCGACTCACTATTAGCAGTGGCCAATCCTGAATTCAGCATGTGTCAGGTGGCATTGCGTGAACTGCTGGATCTGTCCAGCTGTTAGCCTTGCCGCGCGCTGTCTCTTATACACAAGTCATGGCTGCCAGCATTTCTGCGCAGAGGCCGCGGCTTCAGCCGCGCTGTTATTTACTCGAACATATATCGCTCGGCAAAAGCAGGCGGTATTACATAGCGCGCTGCGCGGAAATGCATAGCTACGCATTTTTTAGTAATTTATTGAGCATAAATGACACGCCGATAAAGGCAAAGCTGGCCGTCACCATCGATGATGCGCCAAAACCACTGGCACAATCCATCTTCATTGAGCCATCGGAGTGCGCTTTTTCCTGGCAGACTTCACCATGGAGATCCGGATAACGGAGTTGTTCAGTGGAAAAGACACAATCAATGCGGAATTTACGTTTAGGGTTTTTCGTGAAATTGAAAAAACGGCGCAGTTCAGAGCGCACTTTGGCCGCCAGCGGATCCTGAATGGTTCTGGACAGATCGGCGACCTGAATTTGTGTCGGATCTAACTGTCCGCCGGCACCACCGCAGGTTAATAGCGGATATTTATTGCGTTTGCAGTGGGCTATTAAAGCCACTTTTGCGCGAATACTGTCAATGGCATCAAAGGTATAATCAAAGTCACTGCTTAGATATTTAAAGCAGTTTTCTTTATCGATAAAGTCATCAATGATATTAACCTTAATCTCAGGGTTAATCTGTCGGCAACGCGCAGCCATCGCTTCAACCTTCATCTCGCCAATGGTATCAGCTAAGGCATGCACCTGACGGTTGGTATTGGTCACACAGATATCATCCATATCAATGAGAGTAAGTTGACCGATACCGGAGCGTGCTAAGGCTTCAGCCACCCAGGAGCCCACTCCACCTATGCCGATCACACAGATATGGCTATCTTTAAAGGTTGCTAATGCTTTGCTGCCGTATAAGCGTTTAATGCCGCCAAAGCGATTGTCGTATTGCTCACTCATCTCTCTACTCAACTATTGGATATAAAAAAGCCCGTCTTTAAAAAAGGCGGGCGGTTATTATATTAGTAAATAGAAGCTATTTACTACTTGAAATTGTGTACAAGCTGCCACGATAGTTTTCATAGTAGGCATCGGCATCTAGTTTCTTGGTGATATAAAAAAGCCAAGGCATAAACCTTGG
>JBFGZH010000007.1:0-24348 GCA_041586895.1 Psychromonas sp.
AGCCCCACAGTAGATTAAGCGCCCGCCGGATTGAAAGGCCTGCGCAACGGCATCAACGACCTGAGCGATTTCCGGCAGCGTCTGCTCGACGGCAAATGCGACCTTTTTATCCTCGTGATTGATGACCTTTAATACTTCAGCCGTTGTTAAGCTATCAATTTGCTCACTGTTAGGGTTGCGGCTTTCGGTCAGCAGTTTGCTGAGATCAATATTCATTTTATCATTCCAGGGCATAGGCATATGTGCAGAAGGCCATTATAGCGCTATTAAATTATCTGTGCTAATAGTAAGCAAAGAAGGGTTAAAGTTGATATTTATCAAGCTGATAGTAAGCAAGGAAGGAGAGAAATTGATATTTATCAAGCTGATAGTAAGCAAGGAAGGGGTAAAATTGATATTTATCAAGCAGAAATGTTTTTTAGTGAATCCTATGATAATAATGCTTGCAAATGATAACTGTTATCACTACTATAATTACCAACTGATAATTATTCTTATTTGGAGTCTAGCATGCCTATCAAACAAAAATTTACCTACAGCGCGCTGTTTGCAGCGTTAACGGCGAGCAGTTTTGCCGCAAGTGCAGATGAAGTGAATGTTTATTCATTCCGCCAGGCGTTTCTGATTGAACCTATTATGGAAAAGTTTACTGAGCAGACCGGTATTAAGGTTAATATTTTGTTTGCCAAAAAAGGACTGATTGAACGTGTTAAACGTGAGGGCGAACTTTCTCCTGCGGATCTGGTATTAACCACTGATATCAGTCGCTTAATGCAGTTGGAGAATGACAACCTGACCCAGGCCGTTGATAGTAAAGTATTAACAGAAAATATTCCTAGCCAGTACCGTGACCCTGAGCAGCAGTGGTTTGCCTTAACAACCCGTGTACGTAATATTTACTCCTCTTCAGAGCGTGTCGGCCCGGCTGCTAATATTACTTACCAGGATTTAGCTAGCCCTGAGTTTAAAGGTAAGATTTGTACGCGTTCTGGTAAGCACCCTTATAATGTCTCACTGGTTGCATCAGTGATTGCCCATCAAGGCGAAGCGGCTGCTAAAACTTGGTTAGAAGGGGTGAAAGCTAATCTTGCCCGTAAACCACAGGGCAATGATCGCGCACAAGTTAAGGCAATTAAAGACGGCTTATGTGATTACTCATTGGGTAACAATTATTACCTTGGTAAAATGTTGGCTGATCCGAAACAAGTATCATGGGCAGAAGCCGTCAATATTAACTTCCCGAATCAGCAGACAACCGGCGCACATGTTAATGTAAGCGGTGTGGTTCTGGCTAAGTATGCACCAAACAAAGAAAATGCGATTAAGCTGATGGAATTCTTATCGGATGATGTTGCTCAGCAGATGTATGCTGAAGTGAATTATGAATACCCTGTCAATGAAAGCGTGAAACCTTCGAAACTAGTGGCATCATGGGGCGACTTTAAAGCCGATAAGCTGCCGCTTGCAGAGATTGCCGAGCAGCATGAAGCCGCTATTAAGTTACTGGATGAAGTGAAATTTGATCTGTAAATTTACCCCCTACAAGTTACTGCCCTGGGCAGTAACTTGTCTTTTAATTCTCCCTATCGCCGCCCTCGTTTTCAGCGCCTTTAAGGTCGATGATACGGGCAGCTTTCAGCATCTGTTTGATACCGTGCTGCTGACCTACAGTTTAAATACCTTACTGCTGATCCTCGGCGTGATTATTTTAAGCTTTATTTTTGCTTTGCCGGTCGCCTGGTTTGTTGCCTGTTGCGAATTTCCCAGCCGTAAGGTGTTACAATGGGCGTTAATGCTTCCCCTGGCTCTACCGCCTTATATCGTCGCCATTGTCTATACCGATCTGCTTGATTACACTGGTCCTGTGCAGCATTTTTTACGTTTTATAATGGACTGGCAGCTGCAATCGGATTATTACTTTCCCGATATTCGCACCCTGTATGGCGCTATCTTAATTCTCAGTTTGACACTGTATCCTTATCTTTATCTGCTCTTGCGCGGAACATTTCTTGGTCAGTCCGGGGCCCTTTTTCAAGCAGCACGCAGCCTGGGTTTATCGCCTTTACGCGCCTTTATTCGTGTTTCTCTGCCGTTATCACGCACGGCCATGGCGGTCGGTTTATCTTTGATTGCGATGGAAACGCTGGGGGACTTTGCCACGGTCAATTACTTTGCGCAGAGCACCTTAACCACGGCCGTTTACGATACCTGGCTGGAGTTGGGTAGTTTAACCACAGCCGCTAAAATTTCATCGCTGATGTTATTGGCATTAGTCATTCTAATTATGTTGGAAAATTATAGCCGCCGTAAACAGAAAATTTATCAGCGTAGCGGGGCAACGCATACTGAGCTGCGTTTTCTGTTAAGCGGGTGGCAAAAGTGGGCGGCGTTGACATTTTCCTGGGTTTTACTGTTTCTTGCCTTTATATTACCCCTGTGCACACTTTTTTATTATGCGTTGAGTTATTTTACTGAATCGCTAAACAGCACCTTATGGCAATACACACTAAATAGCTTCTGGTTGGCGTTGATTGTGGCTTGTCTAGCTCTAATAACGGCGCTAATTGTCAATTTTTATCAACGCCTGTCGCCAGGCCTGGTTGCTAAAAGCTGTATTCGTTTATCCTCACTAGGCTATGCGCTGCCCGGTACTGTGGTCGCGATTGCTGTGCTTATTCCTTTTACCAATATTGATTTATGGGTTAATAGTCTGCTGCTTGAGTACGGCTATTCACGTGTCGGACTGCTTTTCTCCGGTAGCCTGTTTATTCTGGTCATGGGCTATCTGGTGCGCTTTAGTGCTATTGCCGTCGGCAGTATTGACAGCAGTTTAGCGCAGGTTTCTCCGTCACTGGATCTGGCATCACGGACGCTCGGACAAAACGCAGGGCAAACTATTCGCCGTGTAAATCTACCCTTAATTAAAAAAGGGATGTTAACCGCCTTTATTTTAGTTTTTATCGAAGCGATGAAAGAGTTGCCTACGGCGCTCTTACTGCGGCCCTTTAATTTTGAAACCCTGGCTACCTATGTCTATCAGTTTGTTTCCGATGAAATGATCGAGTTAGCCGCTCTGCCGGCTTTATTGATCATATTAATGGGCTTGCTGCCGTTTATTATTGTTAACCGTTTATTGGAGAAGGCTGCTTAATGTCCGCATTAGTTGTTAAAGAGTTAAGTTGTTTTTATCAGGATAATCAGGTCCTTGATTGCCTGGATTTAGAGCTCGCAGATAATGAGATTATCTGCCTGCTCGGAGAAAGTGGCTGCGGTAAAACCACGCTTTTAAAGGCGGTTGCCGGGTTACAGACGGATCTGTGGGGTAAAATCCAGATCAATGGCAACACCGTCAATGATCATGGCCTTAGTGTTGCTGCCGAGGAGCGTAAAATAGGCTTTATCTTTCAGGATTATGCACTTTTTCCGCACCTTAGCGTCTTTGATAATGTTGCCTTTTCACTGTCGCAATTGTCCAGAAAAGAGCAGCAAGCTCGGGTTAATGATGTCTTAGCGCTAGTGCGCCTCAGTGATTATGCGCAGCGTTATCCGCATCAGTTATCCGGCGGACAGCAGCAACGGGTGGCGATAGCCCGCGCGTTAGCTTATCAGCCTGAGCTGATGCTATTAGATGAGCCTTTTTCCAATCTCGATAATCATGTGCGTTTTAAGTTGATTCATGAAATAAGAGCCTTACTCAAGGCTCGTGCTATGAGTGCGCTTTTTGTTACCCATTCAAAAGAGGAAGGCTTTGCTTTTGCTGATAAAATAGCCTTGCTGCAGGCTGGTAAGATCGTCCAGATAGGCAGCGCACAAACCTTATATAATCGCCCTAATTCCAGGTATGTGGCAGACTTTATGGGGCATAGCAATTATCTTAAGGTCGAGGTTAAAGGTCATTACAGTTATCAGTCTAATCTCGGCCTGTTAACCAGCTGCAGCCTTATTACATTTCCCCCGGGCAGTCAGCTGCAGCTGCTATTGCGCCCGGAGCAGATAGCCATAACAGTTGCAGAGAATGGCTTAGGGGTAATAAAGCAGATTGACTTTTTAGGTGCTTATCTGCAGATAACGGTCACTTATCAAGGCCAGGATTATCTGGTTAAGCAGGCCAATCAATTTACCGAGAGCATCCCCTTTAAGCTCGCTGATAGAGTCTCATTAAGCGTCTTAGAGCATGACTTTGTGGTCTTTGCTGATGATTAGCAAGCCTATAGCCTGGTAGCTATAGGCTTGCCTGCATTTACTTTTTAGGGCTTAACTCTTCAATCAGCTGCGCTTTTAAGTTCTCTTCCTGCTGCGCGGTTAAGGCATTGCCTTCGGCGGTTGAAACAATAAACAGATCTTCGGCCCGTTCACCAATAGTGGTGATTTTTGCGGTATCAAGCATTAAGCCGCTATAACGAAATACTTCCCCGATATTAGCCAGAATTCCCGGTGCGTCAAAGGCAACGATTTCAATCTGCGTACGTTGCCGTTTGCTGGGTAAAAAGGTGATTTCCGGTTCAAATTTAAACTGTCTTTTCACTCGCGGTAAGCGGGTTTGCTGGGTATTGACTTTTTCCGGTGCCAGCAGCGCCATCTCAATGGCTTTTTTGACGCGCTGAGTTTTATCGGGGTCAATATGCTCGCCATCCTGCTCTAACACCGTAAAGGTGCTGAGGGCGAAATCATCACGGCTGGAGAGGATTTCTGCATGGTGGACACTGAGATTTTTATTATCAATCTCAGTAACAACGGAAGAGAATAGCGCCGGCATATCCTTATGGTAAACGAAAATTTCCGTGGCTCCGCGGGCATTTTGATTGCTGATCAATACCATAGGTTGACTATGATCCTGATGCTTTAACAGGTGTGTCGTATGCCAGACAATTTGCGTCGAGTTATAACGGAAAAAATAGTTAAGTTTAAAGCGTTTCCAAAGTGATTTAACCTGTTGCTTATCAATACCTTGAGCGGCTAACTGGCGCAGGGCTTTGTTTTTTCTATCACGGATGCGATCGCGAATATCCGGCGGATTTTCCAAGCCGCGACGCAGCATTTTCAGGGTGCTGTAGTAGAGATCATGCAATAGGGTGGCTTTCCAGCTGTTCCAGGTTTCCTCATTGGTTGCACAGATATCAGCCACGGTTAAACAGTACAAGAGATTAAGGTGTTTTTCATCGCGCACTAAACGGGCAAACTCAATAATCACATTGGGATCGCTGATATCACGACGTTGCGCGGTCACTGACATACTTAGGTGGTGTTTAACTAACCAGGCCACAAGCCGGCTTTCATAGCGGCTGAAGCCGTGTGCTGTACAAAACTGCAAAGCATCGATGGCGCCCAGTGTGGAGTGGTCGCCTTTTTGCCCTTTGGCAATATCATGAAAAATGGCGGCTAAAAAGAGCAGCTCCGGCTTTTCCAGATAGCGGTAAACTTCATGCGCCAGCGGGTGTATGGCTTTGGTCTGCGGGTAGTTATAAATATTATGGATCAGTTTATTAGTATGCGCATCAACGGTATAAGCATGAAACAGATCAAACTGCATCTGCCCGACAATACGGCTCCACTGCGGAATATAAGCTGCCAGTACGCCATATTCATGCATTAAGGTAAAGGGCAGTCCCATCCCTCTCGGGTGTTTGATAATAGTTAAAAACAGCTCGCGACACTCAGGAAGCTCCTGCAGCCAATAGGTTAACCCCCGTCGAGCTTCGCGTAGCTCGCGCAGGGTCGGTGAGTAGATGCCTTCAATACGCGGATCATTGGCAATATGCACAAACAGCTGCAGCATCGATTCCGGCTCGTCGCTGAACAGGGCGGGGGTTTTCAGCTCGATCATATTATCACGCAGCTGAAAATGCGCATCAATGCTTTCTCTGTGTTGCGGAATATTGCCGAGAATCGCCTCATCGAAATATTGCAGTAACATCTCATTGAGCTCTTTGATACGATGAATCGTTTGATAAAAGGTTTTCATCATCTGCTCAACCGCCTGATTATATTCTCCGCGATAACCCAGTAGCTCGGCCACATCACTTTGAAAATCAAATAGCAGGCGGTTATCCGGGCGCTTAGTCACCGTATGCAGGGCAAAGCGGATTGACCAGAGCTGTTTCTGGCAATCGACCAGCTCCTGATATTCTGACTGGGTGATATAGTTATAGCTGGTCAGCTCGACTAAACTCTGCGCTGCAAAGTGACGTTTGGCAATCCAGGCGATGGTTTGCAGATCGCGCAGTCCGCCTGAGCCGTTTTTCAGATCCGGCTCAAGGCTATAGCCGTCACCACGGCAGAGTTTATGACGATTGAGCTGCTCTTCACGTTTGACCAGGAAAAACTGAGCGGACGGCCAGAAATCCTTATCGTTAATGACCTCCTGCAGCTTGGCAAAATTTTCTTGGTTGCCGGTCAGGTAGCGCGCTTCAATCATGCTGGTGGCAACGGTGATATCTGCCATGCCTTGTTCACGACAGTCCTGCAGGGTACGAACACTATTACCGATATCGAGCTTTAGATCCCAAAGCAGGGTAATAAAGGCACTGATCTTTTGTTCATCTTCGGCGCTGAACTGCTGCTCAGAAAGGATAAGAATATCAATGTCTGATTTAGGGTGTAACTCTCCACGACCATAACCACCGACGGCAACCAGGCTTAACTGTTCGCTGTTATTCAGTGCGCAGTGTTGCCATAAACGGGTTAACAACTGATCAATATAAGCGGCTCGACAGCTTACTATCTCATCGATTGGCTGGTGCGCGGTAAAGTTATCAATTTGCCATTGCTGGAACTGTTGCAGATTATTTTTAAGAGACGTTAATGTGAGCTCGCTGTCCGAAAGCTTAAGCGGGGAGAGTGTAGTCAGATCCATTGTCACCTCGAAGCTGGTTATTAATATGTGCAGAGATTAGGCCGCCGGTAATAGAACTGGCGGCCTGATGTTTAATCGTGATTGATAATACGGTCAATCGTTTCTTCCGGACGCAGGGTTAAAATTTCACAGCCTGTGTCGGTAACCAGTAGGGTATGCTCCCACTGTGCAGAGGGTTTTTTGTCTTTGGTCACGACTGTCCACTGATCTTTGAGTACCTTACAGGTTTTTTTACCGGCATTGATCATAGGCTCAATGGTAAAACATTGCCCGGCCTGTAAAATCTCACCTGTACCGGCCTTACCGTAGTGGAGAACCTGCGGCTCCTCATGGAAACCGGCACCTATACCATGACCGCAATACTCGCGCACCACAGAATAGTGGTTCTTTTCCGCATGCTTTTGAATAGCAGCACCGATATCACCTAGTCGAGCACCGGGTTTTACCAGGTTAATACCTATATATAGACATTCCTGAGCGACACGGGATAAACGCTCGGCCATTATCGAAGGCTTGCCGACCATAAACATTTTTGAGGTGTCGCCATGGTAACCATCTTTAATGACGGTAATATCGATATTAATAATATCGCCATCTTTAAGGGGTTTATCGTTAGGAATACCATGACAAACGACATGATTAAGCGAGGTACAGATTGATTTAGGAAAACCATGGTAATTCAGTGGCGCGGGAATAGCCTGCTGTTCATTAACAATATAATCATGGCAGCGCTGGTTTAACTCATTGGTGGTCACCCCTTTTTTAACAAAGGGTTCAATCATCGTCAGTACATCTGCCGCCAGCTGCCCGGCAATACGCATTTTTTCTATTTCATCAGCTGTTTTAATGATTCCTGCCATCTATTTGTTCTCTATATGCTAAGGTGAATATGCAAATGATAAGTATAAAGAACTCGTGTAGATCAAGCCAGTTAAGTTAAACCCTTTTCTTATTATGGAAATGCTGTCGTTGAAGATGAAATAAGGCGAGCATATCTCGCCTTATTTTTTTAACTTACTGATTCTTCATATGCTTGTTTTTCTTTGCTTTAAAGTAATTGCACGCTTTAAATATTAGCGCGGCAAATACCGCCCAGAAAACGGCGTGATAGATTATATGTAGTGAGCCCTCACCAAGCGCATGATCGGTATGGGCAAAGGCTTGTGATGATAGTAGCATGCTGAAGATAATATAAATAAATTTCATGGTTTTTCCTTTTAATTAGTAATTAGGGTTGGTAAGGCGTTTACTTAAGCATGCCTTCTGTTTCAATGAAAGTGATGATCTCGTCTAAACCTTGTTGGGTTTTCATATTGCTGAAGATGAAAGGCTTGTCACCGCGCATTTTTTTCGCATCGCGATCCATAACATCCAGAGACGCGCCAACCAGATCTGCCACATCGATTTTATTGATGATTAGTAAATCAGATTTAGTGATGCCCGGCCCGCCTTTACGGGGTATTTTATCGCCAGCGGAGACATCAATCACATACAGGGTTAAGTCTGATAATTCAGGGCTGAAGGTGGCACTGAGGTTATCTCCGCCACTTTCAACTAACACAAAGTCAAGATTCGGATGACGTGCGTGTAATTCATCAATGGCCGCCAAGTTCATCGAGGCATCTTCACGAATTGCCGTATGCGGGCAGCCGCCTGTTTCAACCCCCATAATGCGATCTGCTGTTAACGCGTCGTTACGGGTTAAGAATTCAGCATCTTCATAGGTATAGATATCGTTAGTGACCACGGCCATATTATATTTATCACGTAGAGCCAGGCATAATTTACTCAGCAGGGCTGTTTTACCTGATCCTACCGGACCACCGACACCAATGCGTAATAGTTGTTTTTTTCTCATACGGTCTTTTCTCTTTTAGGTTATGTTTTTTTAAGATCGGAATAAGCGTGTATATTGTGTTTCATGCCATGCGCTTGCCATTGCCAGTCGAGGCAGACTTGCGCCAATTTCATCATCTGCTAATTGGTTAGCTATATTGATAACCTGATCTGCTTTTTCGCTTAAAGCAAATAACAGGTTTTGTGCCTGCGTTTGTCCCAGAGGGACCAATTTAGTCGCTGCTGCCACCTGGTTATCAATATAGGTCCAGTAAAACCCGCTTTGTGCCGAGGTTAAATCAAGCTGACAAAGAAAAGTGGTGATTGCAAAAGCACTGACAAAGCTCAGTTCCGGTATGGTTAATAGGGCTTGGTAGCGCCTGCTGTCAATATTGTTTAGTTGTGTTAACAAGCGAACTAAGGCCTTTCCCATAGCCATATCAGCCAGGTGGAGTTCACTGCTTTCCCGACAGGCAAGCAGATGTTGATTCCAATATTTAAAGGCGTCTTCATCGTCTTTCTGTAAGGCATTAAAAAGTCGTTTTAATATTGCCAAATCAGTTCTGGCTATAGACTCTGTTAAATTTAATTCAACCCAGCTTGCCGTTGATTCGGCACTATTAACCCAACCTTTTTCAACTGCAAACTCTAATCCCTGGGAAAATGAAAATCCACCAACCGGTAAGTTTGCACTGCACAGTTGCAGCAAACGAGTAAGTTTAAGCGGATCCGTTTTGCTAGTGAGCATGGGAATGACTTTGGGCACCATAAGCTCCATTCTCCGGTTCAAATATTGCAGGGGTTCTATCTATGATGAGTCCATATTTTTCGGCTAATTCTTCTAATACATGGTCCGGTTTAAAACGGACCCAGAGCTCCCCAATCTGTAAGGTGGTATGGCGGTTACCCAGGTGATAACAAACCTTGCTGAAGGTTAACCAGTCACTAGCAACTGCCGTTGCAACCTCTTCTTTCTGACCTTTGACTTCTATCAATAAACCACACTCTGTTTTTAATATTTCACCAATCAGCAGAGGATGGCCTCGTTCTAAAAAGATACCTATGCTAGTGCCGTTATCCGTGGCACTTTTAATGCGTGCTTTTTTCCGGGTATCGAGATCCAGAGTGATTGAGTCATTGATCGGCTGATGGGTATGATTGAGTCGTTCAAAAGCTTGTAACATATTTTTTCCATTTATTTGTTTAGCCAAGTTATGCACATCTCTGAATTCGACATGGTCACTCAACTTGGCGATAGATTTTATTAAAACAGACAATAAAGCTGGGCTAGCGGCAGCTCATTTGCCGGTTCACAGTGCAATAAGTCATCATTGGCTCTGACTTCATAGGTTTGTGCATCCACTTCGATTTGCGGCTGCCAGTTATTATGAACCATATCATCTTTACCAATATTACGGGTGTTTCTGCAAGCACCCACCATACGTGTCATGCCGACCTTTTCCGGCACCTTTTTGTCAATCGCGGCCTGTGATAGAAAAGTCATTGAGGTTTTCGCCGCGGCCTGCCCGAAAGAGCCGAACATAGGGCGATAATAAACAGGCTGCGGCGTTGGAATGGAGGCATTAGCATCACCCATTGGCGCAGCGGCAATAAAGCCCGACTTTAATATCAAGGAAGGTTTAATACCGAAAAAAGCAGGTTTCCATAATACCAGATCGGCTAATTTTCCAACTTCAATTGAGCCCACTTCATGACTAATTCCATGGCTGATTGCAGGATTTATTGTATATTTGGCAATATAACGTTTTAAACGAAAGTTATCGTTACGCTCATTATCTTCTTTTAATGGCCCACGTTGTTGTTTCATTTTATGGGCGGTTTGCCAAGCACGGGTGATCATTTCACCGACACGGCCCATCGCCTGTGAATCCGATGAGATCATGCTGATTGCCCCTAAATCCTGCATAATATCTTCTGCGGCAATACTCTCTTTGCGGATTCGAGAGTCGGCAAAGGCAACATCTTCGGGGATAGAAGGATCCAGATGATGGCAGACCATTAACATGTCTAAATGCTCATCTATAGTATTGAAAGTATAAGGGCGGGTGGGGTTGGTTGATGAAGGTAAAACATTGCCTTCTCCGCAGGCGCGGATAATATCAGGTGAGTGGCCGCCTCCGGCACCTTCCGTATGGTAAGTATGGATAGTACGGCCTTTAAATGCACCAAGCGTATCTTCAACAAAACCTGACTCGTTTAAGGTATCGGTATGAATCGCAACCTGCACATCATAACGCTCCGCGACAGACAGGCAGTTATCAATTGCAGCGGGTGTGGTTCCCCAGTCTTCATGCAGTTTCAAGCCACAAGCACCTGCTTCAATCTGCTCCTCCACAGCGAGCGGCAGACTGCAGTTACCTTTACCTAAAAAACCAAAATTCATAGGGAAGTCATTAGTCGCCTGCAGCATTTTATGAATATGCCAGGGGCCCGGTGTACAGGTTGTCGCTTTGGTACCTGTTGCCGGTCCAGTGCCGCCGCCAATCATAGTGGTGACTCCGGACATGAGTGCTTCTTCAATTTGCTGTGGACAGATAAAGTGAATATGTGCGTCGATTCCACCCGCTGTTAGTATTTGCCCTTCGCCGGCAATGACTTCAGTACCAGCACCAATTTCAATATCAATATTATCCTGGATATCCGGATTGCCTGCTTTGCCTATAATAGCAATGCGTCCATCTTTAATGCCGACATCGGCTTTAACTATTCCCCAATGATCCAGGATCAACGCATTAGTGATCACAGTATCAACGGTTGCATGGCAGGAAGCTTGGCTTTGTCCCATGCCGTCACGGATCACTTTGCCGCCACCAAACTTGACTTCTTCACCGTACTGGGTGTGATCCTGCTCGACTTCTAACCACAAGTCTGTATCTGCTAAGCGCACACGATCCCCTGTTGTCGGGCCGAACATATGCGCATAGGAATGTTTATCAATGCTTGCCATGGTTATAAATCTCCTTGAATTTCTGCACGAAAACCAAATACACGACGTTTACCGCGATAGGCTATCAGAGTGACTTCACGTTCCTGTCCCGGCTCAAAACGCACCGCTGTTCCTGAGGTAATATCGAGGCGATAACCGCGACAGCTTTCTCGATCAAACTTTAAAGCAGGGTTTACTTCATAAAAATGATAATGAGAACCTATCTGTATAGGGCGGTCTCCAGAGTTAGCCACACTTATCTTTAATTTTTCACAGCCAGCATTGAGTTCTATCATGCCGGCTTCTGTTTTTATCTCACCTGGAATCATAAATACCTCTATTAAGTAATGGGGTTGTGGACAGTAACGAGCTTTGTGCCATCAACAAAGGTTGCTTCAACTTGTACTTCAGGAATGAGTTCCGCAACGCCCTCCATCACTTGTTCACGGGTTAATAGGGTACGTCCGTAATCCATCATTTCAGCAACACTTTTACCGTCACGAGCGCCTTCCATGATTTCCATTGTGATATAGGCCATCGCTTCCGGGTAATTGAGTTTTAAACCACGATTTAAACGACGTTCAGCTAATAATGCTGCGGTAAAAATCAGCAGTTTGTCTTTTTCTCTGGGTAATAGATCCATAACTTTCTCTTTTTTATGTATGCCAAATCCGCGGCTGTAAACTCACTTTGTCTAAATAGAGCGGTCTTAGATACTGCCACAGTTCAATAAATAAATTTTTGCACTGCTGAGCATGTGCACCTAAATAACGAATAATCAATAATTCATTAATAGAGGTGATACTTATCTGTTGTTCAGCTTGTGCCTGAATGATTATTTGCCGTAAGTCATTGAGCACCTCTTTTTGTTGCTGCTCTTGTAACTTCTGCGGGGCATAAGCCAGGAATGTTGCAAAGACGCTGTTAGCGGCTAATCCTGTCGGATGCTTTAATAAATTATTTTCCGGGGAAATGGTGATGCGATCATGATAGATCAATTTTTCATCGCAAAACAGACGGTTGAGCTGGCTATAGCGGCCGTTACTAAAAGGCTGATCTGAATGCGGTAAACCTAAACAGGTAATATCCCAGCCCAGATAAACACTGTCACTGCAGATATTGATATCAACAGTGTTAAATCCATCGGCGCCTTCGTAGACAATGGTTTCCTGAGGAAGGTTTTCACATTTTGCCTGACTTGCCAGGGTGACTGTGGTGATTTGTGTCTGTTTAGAGTCACCGATACTTAAGTCTTCTCGGGCACGATAAAATCGATTTGCGCCCGGGGTGGTCAGCAACAGGTGAGCTTGACTTTGCAGTGCTATCAGCACACGCAGTTCATCACCCGAAACAATGCCCGCAGGGGGATGTAACAGATACACATGCGCACAGTCCCTGCCTTCGGGGTAAAAAGCTTTTTGTACAGAAAGCGGCCCCTTACGAGAAGTCCTGCTTAGTTGAGTACCGTGAGCTGTATAGCTGAAATCAAGTTGCAGCTCTGCCAACCATTGATTTTTTGATTGTTTTACTAACACATTGCTTGTCATCATGGGGTTAACTATTTACTCCTAATTTCTGCTCTACCCACTTAGACAAGCCAGGTGGGTAAAAGAGATTTTTGCTCCGCTTGCTCAATGTTGAGCTGCGGCGCAGTATTTTGCCCTGCTTTTATACCGCAAGGTGTTTTGCAACCAGCTCATCGCTTAATGCTGCCATCTCACCAGAAGCGATAATTTGACCTTTTTCCATTAAATGGAAGTTGTCACCGACAGCACGAGCAAAGGGTAATTTCTGCTCGACTAAAATAATTGTCATGCCGTTTTCTTTATTAAGCTTTAACAATACATCGCGAATAAGCTGTACGATATTAGGCTGAATCCCTTCATTGGGTTCATCTAAGATCAGAATATCAGGGTTAAGTACTAAAGCCCGTGCTATTGCAAGTTGCTGCTGTTGTCCACCGGACAAGTCCCCCCCGCGTCGATTTAGCATCTCTTTTAATACTGGAAATAATTCAAAAATATTTTCAGGTATGGTTTTGCTGCTCTGCCTTGAACAGTTTAGGCTGATTTTTAAATTTTCTTCTACGGTCAGTTGCGGAAAAATATGCCGCCCCTGCGGTACATAGCCTACACCAATTTCCGGGCGTTTTTCTACACTGCTGCGGCTCATATCGACATCATTAATAGACAAACTGCCAGAACTAATGGGCAGTAAGCCCATAATGGTTTTTAAAAGTGTCGTTTTTCCGACTCCATTGCGTCCCATAATACAGGTGCGTGAGCCTTTTTCTATTTTAAGATCAAGGTCCCATAAGATCTGTGTGCCGCCATACTTTTGGTTAACTGATTGTAATTCGATCATGATTAAGCCTGCTCCTCGCCTAAATAAACTTCACGTACTGCTGCATTTTCCTGAATTTCATCCATTGTTCCTTCGGCCAGAACTGAGCCTTGATGGAGCACAGTTATTTTGCGGCCGATAGCGCGGACAAATGCCATATCATGCTCCACCACCACTACAGAATGCTTGCCGGCTAATGAGGTTAACAATTCGGCGGTACGTTCAGTTTCTTGAGGAGTCATACCGGCAACAGGCTCATCGACTAATAATAGCCGTGGTTCAGCAGCAAGCAGCATACCTATTTCCAACCACTGCTTCTGGCCGTGAGATAAACGGCCAGCAGGGTAGTTATACTCTGCCACTAAGCCAATGGTATAGAGTATTTCAGCAATTCGATCTTTTTGCTCAGAGGTTAATTTATTGAATAAGGCATTCCAAATGCCTTTGTCCCCTGCGAGGCTAAGCTCAATATTTTCAAAGACAGTCAGCTCTTCAAATACGGTCGGCTTTTGGAATTTACGACCAATTCCTGCTTTTGCTATCTCAGTTTCATCAAGTTGCAATAGATCAACCTGTTGTCCGAAGTTCACTTTCCCGGTATCAGGGCGTGTTTTACCGGTAATAACATCCATTAAGGTCGTTTTACCTGCGCCGTTAGCACCGATTAAACAGCGTAATTCACCGTCATTGATATACAGGTTAAGATCGTTAAGTGCTTTAAAACCATCAAAACTGACACTGACATCTTCAACATATAAGATCACGCCATGTGTTGTATCTGGTTGCTGCGAGGATATGGGCGTACCTACTCTATCTACTATCATTATTTTATCTCCGCTTTTGTTGCGCATTGGGCGGGGGTTGAGTCAGTGCTTGTTTTAGTAAGCGGATCGATTTTATTCAGAAGCGTTGCCAATAACCCGGCCAGCCCCTTAGGTAAAAACAGGGTAACTAGTACAAATAAGCCTCCCAGAGCGAATAACCAGGCTTCCGGCATGATGGCGGTAAAACGTGTTTTGGCATAACTGACCACAATCGCGCCAACAATAGCACCATATAAAGTGCCACGCCCGCCGATCGCCACCCAGATCACCATCTCGATGGAGTTAAGAGGCGAGAACTCTCCTGGATTAATAATACCGACCTGAGGTACGTAAAGTGCGCCAGCCAGGCCTGCCAGCATGCCTGAAACTACAAAAATCCATATTTTATAATGCTCGGGCTTGTAGCCGACAAAGCGCACTCGGTTTTCTGCATCGCGGATCGCGGTGACCACTCGGCCCATTTTTGAATTAACAATAAAGTGGCTGATTGCATACCCGCCGGCAAGTGCAATGGAGGTGGCAACAAATAATCCTAATTTAGTATTGGGTGACTGCAATGACAGGCCAAAAATATCTTTAAAATCGGTCAGGCCATTATTACCGCCAAATCCCATTTCGTTACGGAAGAAGGCTAACATTAAGGCATAGGTAACAGCTTGCGTCATGATTGATAAGTACACGCCGCTGACACGGGAACGAAACGCCAGACTACCGAAAATATAGGCCAATAAACCCGGGGCAATAAATACCATCAAAATCATAAAGAAGGCATTATCAAAGCCTGCCCAGTACCAGGGTAATTCAGTCCAGTTTAAAAATACCATAAAATCAGGCAGTTCAGGGTTGCCGTATACGCCGCGATCACCGATTTGGCGCATTAAGTACATGCCCATTGCATATCCGCCGAGTGCAAAAAAAGCGCCGTGTCCTAAGCTTAAAATTCCGCAGTAACCCCAGACCAAATCAACGGCAAGTGCCAGTAGGGCATAGCAGAGGTATTTACCAAATAAGCTCACTGTATAATCGCTTACATGCAATAACGCGCCTTCAGGAAAGGCCAGATTACAAACCGTCACATAGAGGGTTGAGATAAATAAAAAAGCGATCACAAAATGTAAACTGCTTAGTTTTTTTATTATCGGGGAAGTAAGTAAATTTTTCATTATTCTGCTGCTCTCCCTTTTTGAGGAAACAATCCTTTTGGTCGTTTTTGAATAAACAACACCAGGCTGACTAAGACAATGATATTAGCCAGTACTGGCCCCATTGACGGCTCTAGCACTTTATTAAAGGTGCCCAAAGACAGTGCTGCGACCAGAGTGCCCCATAAGTTACCGACACCGCCAAACACCACGACCAAGAATGAATCAATAATATAAGCCTGGCCTAAGTTAGGTCCGACATTAGTTAGCTGGCTTAATACAACCCCTGCAATGCCGGCAATACCTGAGCCTAAGCCAAAGGTGATGGCATCTACCCAGTCACTTTTAACACTTAACGCTCTTGCCATATCTCTGTTTTGTGAGACCGCACGAACATGTAAACCGAGCGATGATTTTTTCAATATCATTAATAAGGAAAAGAACACCATTAAAGAAAATACAATGATATACAAACGGTTATAAGTGATAGAAAAAACAGGGTTGATCTGTAATGAACCACTCATCCATTCCGGTGCGGCAACTTGGCGGTTCAAAGGAGAGAAAACTGTTCTGACCAGCTGTTGTAAAATCAAGCTGATACCAAAAGTTGCCAATAAGGTTTCTAAAGGTCGTCCTTTTAAAAAGCGAATGACGCCTCGTTCAATTAGCACGCCGACCAGTCCTGAGACAACAAAAGCAGCTGGAATGGCCATCAATAAGGAGTATTCAATTAAATTTGGGAAGGCTAACTGAATGACGTAAGTGGTATAAGCGCCTAACATCATCATTTCACCATGTGCCATATTAATGACACCCATCACCCCGAAGGTGATTGCCAGCCCGATTGCTGCAAGCAATAACACTGAACCTAAACTTAAGCCAAAGAATAAATTTTCTAGAACTTCAAAAACGGTGCTTTGTTGTTCGATCTTACCTAAGGCTTTGGTTAATGCGCTCTTTAATTCAAGATTACCCGTTTGTCCTTCCAGTTGCTCAAGCTCTCTGACCATGGCATTTTTAACTGCCGGCTCTAAGTCGCTGTTCAATTTCTCAATAGCTAATAGCTTTTCAGCGGGGCCTCCTTTTTTTAATTGCTCCACTAATAAAACAGTAGACATCAATTGGCGGACATCCTTGTCTTTTTCCTGGCTGGTTAATTCACTAATACTTTTTATCCCGGCTGGATTGGGGTTGTTTAAAAGCTGCTTAACGGCCTGCAGACGAATATTTTTATCGCGGTGGGTAAAATCAATTTGTGCCAACAAATCGCGAATTTGTGAGCGGATGCGGTTATTGGTTCTGATTTTTTTTATTGTTGATTTAGGAGCAGGATCTAATACTTCATCACTGAGTATGGCTGTTAGTGAATATAGATTTGCTTGTGTTTTTTGTGCATGAACAACCTGCTTGTTTGATTTTAAGTAATATAGTTCACCAGCTAGCAGTTTTTGAAAAATATCACGTACTTGCGGCTCATCTGTCGCTGCTATTTTAGTTATTAACGGAGCCATTTGCTTTAGCGTAGTGCCAGGTAGCTGTTTTATTAGCGCAGGCAGGGTTGAATTGGGCGTTCTGATGTCATTTTTATCCTGTGCATAGGAATGCAAGGAGAGCAGACATAAAAACAATGCCGAGATAAGTCGAAACATGAGCTGTTCCTTTTCCTTATTAAATTAAAAATTTCTTGTTATTACAAGCGGGAAGTATTGCCACTTCCTGTTGTTGCTTTACACTTTTTTGTGAGGAGTTAAAGGGCTAAATCTATTACTCCGGGTAATAGCTGCACCCGGCAAGCGCTTGCTATGTTTCGCCGCGCTTGTTGATTCATCGATGTCATTCCTTTTGCAAAGAGCGGGCTTGTGTAATCACAAGCCCGATATTTAAGCTAAGTGACTGTGCTTAGAATTTTTGTCCTGAACATTTCGCGGTGGTGACATCGAAATTGCCGCATTTGACCGGCGTCGTCCAATCTGAAATAAGGTTTTTAGAGCTGTCTAAATAGTCAGACCATGCATCACCGATAACGGTATCAGGCGTTGACCAGACCACTTCAAATTGTCCGTCTTCTTGGATTTCACCAATTAACACCGGCTTAGAAAGGTGATGGTTGGGATTCATAACAGCAATACCGCCCGTTAAGTTAGGCACTGCGATACCGATCATTGCTTGTTCAACCGCATCGACATCTGTTGTACCTGCTTTTTCAACCGCTTTTGCCCACATCTTAAAACCGATATAAGTTGCTTCCATCGGATCATTGGTTACACGTTTATTATCGCCAATATATTTTTTCCATTGTGCAATAAAAGCTTCATTTTCTTCGGTTTCAACACTTTGGAAGTAATTCCATGCCGCTAAATGTCCCACCAATGGGGTAGTGTCAAAACCAGATAGCTCTTCTTCACCAACTGAAAATGCGACAACAGGAATATCTTCAGCAGAGATGCCCTGGTTGCCCAGCTCTTTGTAGAAAGGAATGTTAGCATCGCCGTTAATAGTTGAGACTACCGCTGTCTTCTTGCCGGTTGAGCCGAATTTTTCACATCAGCAACAATATTCTGCCAGTCAGAGTGACCAAATGGCGTGTAGTTAACCATAATATCCTCAGCTTTTACGCCTTTAGAGATTAAGTAAGCTTCTAATATTTTATTGGTCGTGCGCGGATAAACATAATCTGTACCTAACAGAACCCAGCGCTGCGCACCGATATCATTCATCAAATAATCAACGGCCGGGATAGCTTGCTGGTTAGGAGCCGCACCCGTGTAGAAGACATTTTTAGATGACTCTTCGCCTTCATATTGAACAGGATAGAACATTAAGCCGTTAAGCTCTTCCAATACAGGTAAAACAGATTTACGGGATACAGATGTCCAGCTGCCGAAAATAACATCTACTTTATCCTTGGCTAATAATTCCCGTCCTTTTTCGGCAAACAGTGGCCAGTTAGATGCAGGGTCAACCACGACCGCTTCGAGTTTTTTTCCAAGCAAACCACCTTTAGCGTTTTGCTCTTCTACCATCATCAAGACAGTATCTTTGAGTGTCGTTTCGCTGATTGCCATCGTCCCTGATAATGAATGTAAGACACCTACCTTAATATTATCTGCCGCATGAGCAAAGTTAGATACCACCCCCGCAGCCACAATTGAACTGGCAACAATTAGTTTTTTAAGCTTCATAGTTAATTTCCTTGTGTTAATTTTCATTTACCGCAACATCATCACTTTCACTGAAAGGCTTAAGCACAACCCTATTTCAAGTAAAAGAAGTATCTAGTATTCCCTGCAAGTTTAATATGCGTAAAAAGGCGCAAATAACTACGCAGAAATGCGCATTTAATCTTGTTTGCTGTTTCTGTTATAATCCACGCGCGAAGAAAGGCGGGCTGGTATGCAGAGGTATGGCGAGCTGAGGTATCAATGAATTAAGTGAATGGCTTATTATGCAGTCTAATCAGAAAATAATAAGAGCACGCAGGACTTACAACAAGCTGGTGGCAAATGAAATGATGGAAGATTTCGCTTTGCGTTTTACCGCCAGGCGAGCTCGAAAATGGTCGTTAAGGCGTATTTCTACCACAGCACTGGGTATCGTTTCTTTTCTTGTCTTAGAAGCTATTGGCGGAACGATTACTTTAACTTTTGGATTTGAAAATGCAGCCTGGGCTATTTTAGCTGTTTGCTTAATCATCTTTTTTACTGGCCTGCCGATCAGTTATTACGCCGCAAAATATGGCGTTGATATCGACTTGCTTAGCCGGGGAGCAGGCTTTGGCTATATCGGCTCAACCATTACTTCACTTGTATATGCCTCTTTTACTTTTATTTTTTTTGCCCTTGAAGCTGCTGTTATGGCAATGGCTCTGCAAATCCTCTTTGCTCTCCCTCTGTCGATTGGTTATATAATCAGTGTCGTACTGGTCGTGCCCCTGGTGACCCACGGTATGGCTTATATCAGCCGCTTTCAGGTCTGGACACAACCTATTTGGGTTGCTCTGCAATTACTGCCCTTATTCTTTGTTTTTAGTCACCCTGATAGTCAATTTGAGGGATGGTTAGGTTTTACCGGTGCCGCAGGTGAACAAGGGCGTTCATTTGATTTGTTGTTATTTGGCGGGGCGTCTGCCGTACTGCTTGCTTTAGTCGCGCAAATTGGAGAGCAGGTTGACCTATTGCGCTTTCTACCGGAAAAGTCTAAGCAAACAGAGCGCTGCTGGTGGTTTGCCTTGATTGCAGGCGGACCCGGCTGGATATTCTTTGGTGCAGTGAAACTTTTTATTGGTTCCTATCTTGCATATTTTGCGTTGCAGCAAGGCGTGGCTTTTGAATTGGCCGGTGATCCGGCGCATATGTATCAACTTGCCTATAGCTATACTTTTACAAATCCGAATATCGCCCTTATTGCCGCCTGTTTATTTGTCATCATTTCACAACTGAAAATCAATGTCGCCAATGCTTATGCCGGTTCACTGGCATGGTCTAATTTTTTCTCTCGAGTCACTCGTAATCATCCCGGGCGTGTTGTGTGGATGATATTTAACCTTGCAATTGCATTGCTATTAATGGAATTAGGAATATACCAGACAATATCCAGTATGCTATCGGTTTACTCCGTGGTGGTTTTAGCCTGGCTGAGTTCAGTGGTGGCAGATCTTTTGATTAATAAACCGCTCGGGATCAGCCCGCCCCATATCGAGTTTAAACGTTCGCACCTCTACGATATTAATCCTGTTGGCGTTGGCTCTCTGCTGATCGCCTCTATCGCAGGTTTTACTGCACACCTGGGCTTTTATGGGGAAACCATCAAGGCGTTGGCTTCATATCTGGCGTTTGTTTTACCTTTTATCACAGTCCCTTTAATTGGCGTGCTAAGTAAAGGAAAATTTTATAAGGTGCCGGGCAGTCGAGTCGATATCAGAGCGGTAACTCATTGCCATATTTGTGAAAATTCATTTGATTGTGAGGATATGACGTTTTGTCCTGCATATGGCAAGGCAATCTGTTCTTTATGTTGTAGTTTAGATGTGCGCTGTGCTGATAAATGCCGGCCTGATGCCACTCTATCTAAACAGGCGAATGATTTTTTCAAGCGTTTTTTACCCACAGCTTTACTTAAAAGTATGACCTCGCCATTGATGCAGTTTATGGCGGTCACTTTGTGTTTAAGCTTTATTGGTGCCACTATTTTATTTTTAATATATCTGCAACTGCCGGTCGAAGAACAGGCTGTTAAAGAAGTTTTTGCCACTACCTTAGTTAAAATTTTCTTCGTCTTATTAATCATTATCGGCATAGTCAGCTGGTTATTTATTTTAGCGCGTGCTGGCAATCTTTCCGCATTAAAAGAGTTGCGTTCTCAGACTAATGCGCTTGCTAAAGAGATCAGTGCGCATGAGAAAACCTCATCAGCTTTACAGGGGGCAAAAGAAATAGCAGAGTCCGCTAATGAAGCTAAAAGCCGCTACCTGGCAGGGTTAAGCCATGAGCTTCGTACCCCGTTGAATGTGTTGCTAGGCTACGCACAGTTATTAAGTAAAGACGCTGAATTACCGCTGCAACAGCGTAATAGTATTGCGATTATAAAACGTAATGGCGAACATCTAGCTGATCTGATTGAAGGGTTATTGGAAATATCAAAAATTGAAGCGGGTAAAATGACCCTGCAACGTGATGAGTTTAATTTAAAAGCAATATTGAAACAGCTGGTTGATATGTTTCAGATGCAGGCGAGTAAAAAAGGGCTTAAATTTTATTATATGGCCAGCCCTAATTTACCCGAATATGTAGCAACAGATAAACAGCGCTTTCGACAGGTTTTAATTAATTTAATCTCCAATGCCATTAAATATACGCAACAGGGATCAGTGACACTTAAGGTGACCTATCGCAGTGAAGTCGCTAACTTCAGTATTATTGATACCGGAGCCGGTATTGCCAAAGATGACCAGGCATTGATTTTCAAACCTTTTGAGCAGATTCGTAATGTACAAACTCAGAACATTGCAGGAACCGGGCTGGGGTTAGCTATTTCCCGTACTTTAGCCGAATTAATGGGAGGAGAAATCACCTTAAATAGCAGCCTTGGTCAAGGCTCTGTATTCAATTTCCGCCTGATGCTTTTTAAATTACATAGCTATGCAAAAGAAACTGCGCATAAAGAATCAGAAGCGGTTGGTTATCACGGAGCCAAACAGATGATCCTGGTAGTAGATGATGATGCAAACCAACGCGACTTAATGTCTGATTTATTACAACCGCTTGGCTTTGATATATTGGTGGCTGAAAATGCCGCACAAGGTTTATCATTATTGGCACAAAGGGATATTAATCTGGTTTTACTTGATGTTCGCATGCCGGAAGTAGATGGTTGGCAAATGCTTAAGATCCTGCGGGAAAAAAATTATCTGCTGCCGGTGTTAATGGTTTCGGCTAATGCACGTGATGCCGAGTTTAACCTGCAGGCGGAGAGGTTGCATGATGGCTACATTGCCAAACCCGTTAATTTAGATACTTTACTGGCCAAAATAGCACAATTATTAAATCTGCAATGGCAATATCAACAACCCGAACAGGCGTTAACAGCTGATAGTCAGCAAAATAAACCCAGGGTGTCTGCAGAGCAATATGAAACCTTAATTGCTTTGGCTGAAATAGGATTTTTATCTGGTTTTAAAGATAAATTTAGCGAAATACAAGCTCAGTACCAATACCCGGAAGGGGTTGAATCTCAACTCAAGGAATATGTTGAAGTATGTAACTTCCCCAAAATTATCGAATATTTAAGTGAGTTAATTCATGAAACATAAAAACAGTGATGTTGTGTTAGTCGTTGATGATTCTCCGGAATCATTAGGTATGCTCAATGTTGCGCTTAATACTCAAGGCTATACAGCCTTGGTTGCTCTTGATGGATTGCAAGCGCTGGCTATTGCCGAGAAGGTGCCACCGGATGTGGTGCTGCTAGATGCTATGATGCCGGAAATGGATGGTTTTGAAACCTGTCGGCGTTTAAAGCAAGTCTTACCTAATACACCTATTATTTTTATGACTGGCTTAACGGAAGTTGAAGATGTAGTAAAAGGCTTTGAAGCGGGGGGCGTCGATTACGTAACGAAACCTATTTCACCAGATGAAGTGATTGTACGTATTAAACGACATATTGAAACAGCAAAATTAGCTTTAAGTGCACAGGATGCGCTTGACCATGCCGGAAGAAATGTCTTTTGTGTTAATGAGTTTGGGCGCTTATCCTGGGCGACGCCTTCTGTACATGAGTTGATAGAGCAGATATCGGAAGATAATGTCAGCCCTTGGGCAAGTATGGCTCCATTAATAGAAAAATGGTTAACAACAGGTAGCGAACAAAATTTAAAAATAAATTGTTTTGCAGCACCCTTAGAGGTCTTTTATGAACGCCAACAGGAAAAGATGCACTTACTGCGTATTGTCAAAGAGCAGCAAAGGAGTCCGCAGGATCTTAAAAATAACCTGCCGATAACAAAACGTGAATCGGAAGTCTTATACTGGCTTTCCTATGGTAAAACAAGTTGGGAAATTGCACAGATTCTGGAAATGAGCCCGCGTACTGTCAATAAGCATTTAGAGCAGCTTTATAGAAAGCTAGGTGTCGATAATCGCACCTCGGCGGCCGCCATATCGATTCGTATACTGGAGCAGGGCTGTTAGCCTGCAATCTGTGACAGGGAAAGAAGCAACTGAAAAACGAAAAACAGGGCAACTTTTACAGGACAATTATTGAGTTGAAGAGATATCTGTGGTATAAAACGCGCCGAGATTGTTGCTTCAATTTACGGTAATAACTCTAACTTAACTTATAGTTTTTATTATCTGGCTTTTCAGCAGTTGAAAAGTTAAATACTGGAAATTTATTTTACATAACACACACGCATCGACACGTTACTCGGGGTGCCTGCTGCTTAAGCTTTAAGTATCAGGTCGAGTATATGGGATGTGTGGAGGCCTAACCCCCTAAAAGGAAATTCTAATGGCAAATGTATCAATGCGCGATATGCTGCAAGCTGGCGTACACTTCGGTCACCAAACTCGTTACTGGAACCCGAAAATGAAACCTTTCATCTTCGGTGCACGTAATAAAGTTCATATCATTAACCTTGAGCAAACTGTTCCAATGTTCAACAAAGCGCTTAACTTTTTAGAAGCAAAAGCAGCTAAAAAAGGTAAGATTCTATTTGTTGGTACTAAACGTGCAGCAGCTGAAGCAGTTAAAGAAGCAGCGATCAGCTGTGATCAATTCTACGTTGATCACCGTTGGTTAGGTGGTATGTTGACTAACTGGAAAACAGTTCGTCAATCGATCAAACGTTTGAAAGACCTTGAAGTTCAAAGCCAAGACGGTACTTTTGACAAGTTAACTAAAAAA
>JBFGZH010000008.1:0-23002 GCA_041586895.1 Psychromonas sp.
CTATTGTCGAAGCGGACAGTTTTTCTGATGAAAACTTTGCCCATTGCATTATAGATACCATTGCCGACAGTGAAACGGAAATCACTGAACTATCCGATATCGCCATACTGGAATGTGAAGCGCTACAAATAAGCTCTATAGATGGACTTGAGCTGTTAACCGGTCTCTATGAACTGAAGTTAAATAACAACCAACTAGCGGCTATTGATCTGTCTGAACACATTAATCTAAAAGTGTTATCGCTGGAAGGCAATACTCTGACGACTATAGATGTGTCCAATAATATTAATCTTGAATATTTAAACCTCAATTACAACCAGCTAACAGACCTTAATGTGACCTCCAATACAGTGCTTAAAGGGTTATATGTTAAAAACAATTCGCTATCGGAACTTGACCTTTCTAATAACAATCTACTGACCGCGCTGGATGTAACAGGTAATCAAGGCATAACGATTTACTGATAATAACGTGCCGTTACAGCGAGCTGAATATTTAAGCAGTGCCATCGCTTAAACTCAGCTCCCTTGTTGGCCAGAAAGCGCAGCCCAGGTAAAGCAAACAGTATCAGCCATGATTAAACTGAAAGATACGAACATACCTGTTAATATAGGCAATTAAATAATTAATATAAAATGGTAGTTTATGAAAATACTTGTGCGCAACCTTGCAACAGCAACAAGCGAAGAAAAGTTAAAAAGTTTATTTGTTCAATATGGCGCGGTACAGTCCTGCCAGTTAGTGCTCGATAAAGTAACCGGACAATCAAAGGGCTTTGCTTTTATTGAAATGCCCAAAGCCGGCCAAGCTAAAGCCGCCATTAAGCAATTAAACGGCTACAAATTAGCCGGCAATCTTATTCGCGTCAAAAAAGCGCAGAGCAATAAAGAAAAACCGAAGGCTGCTGCAGAGACGGTCAAAACGGCAACATTGAAAGTAGCAGCTAAAAAGGAAGTTACAGTGCCGCTAGAGCTGAAAAATAATCAGGATAATGCCTTAAATATTTACGGTACAGTCAAAAAAACGGATGAGCCATTGTAACGGCTAAATATAGATGCCGTTAGCAGATTAACGGCATTTGCTCGGCAGATATGAACAGCCGAGCGAACCTTTTTATTTTTAAACCTGAGAAAGCGCCTGCTCAAAATCCGCTAACAGATCTTCGGTATTTTCAATACCAATAGAGCAACGTACCATATTCTCACTGATCCCCATCTTCTGACGCGTTGCTAAGCCCATTTCATGGTAGATAGTCGGTGCGACAGGTAAAGCCAGCGTACGGTTATCTCCTAAATGCGTTGCACTGATCACCAGGTGCAATTTATTAAGCAGCGCACAGCAGTCACTGCCGTCGATTAAATCAAAACTGACCACCGCCCCAAAACCTTTAAATAACTGCTTCGCCCGCTGATGCTGCGGGTGATCTTTTAAGCCGGGATAATAAACTTTTGCCACTTTCGGGTGCGCTTCTAAAAACTCAGCGAGCGCCTGCGCATTGGCACATTGGCGCTGCATACGCAACTCCATGGTTTCGCTGCCAACAGAAATCAGATGTGCGGTTTGTGAGCTCATACAAGCGCCCATATCACGCAGGCCTTTTTTCTTGATTTGGCTAATGGCCCACATTTTACTGTCACCGACACGGTAAGCAGGGAAAATATTGGGATAATTTTGCCAGTCAAATAGACCGCTATCTGTCACTGCTCCACCAAGCGCATTACCGTGCCCGGCAACATACTTTGAAAGAGAAGTCACAATCAGGCTTGCTTTAACTTTTGTCGCATCAAACAGGTAGCTGGATGTTATTGTATTATCAATCACATAAACCAGTTGCTCAGCCGCACAGAAATCACCGATCTCATCCAGGGCGCTGATTTGGGTCGCAGGATTGGCAATGGTTTCAACAAAAACCATGCGGGTGTTGGCTTTTTTTGCTGCTTTGACTTTATCGATATCAGTCGCATCAACCAGGGTCACTTCGATACCATAACCTTCCAGTGTACCTATCAGGCTGGCCGTATTACCAAACAGATAGCGGCTGCAAATCAGGTGATCGCCTGACTTTAATAAAGTTAAAAAAGTACCGACAAGTGCTGACATTCCACAGGAAAAAAGGACTGTAGCCAGGCCATTATCCATCTGTTTTATTTTATACTGCAGCGCATCAAGCGTCGGTGTCGATGAACGCGCGTAAGCATGCCCAGGCTGGCCCTGAAACACATCGATTAAACCTTGTACATCAGCAAAACCAAATGGAACTGAATTATGGATTGGAGCATGCACTGCGCCATATTCTAGATTTAACAAATGGTCTGAATGCACTATCTTTGTTGTAAAGCCTTGCCCTGACATTATTGTTCCTTGCATTGTTTTTAAGCATGAGAAATAACTGCTTATTTTTAAAAGTTAGTATTTTTATTATACAGAGATAAAGAAGCGAATATCTATACTGTTTTTTCTTTCTTATGCGTTTTTCAATTGCCGGAGCTTAAAAAGAAAGCCCTTAACAAAAGTATTATCGCAACAGGGAATAGGGTGATGGGAAGAAAAAACAGGTAAAGGCGCAGCCCTTACCTTAATTACAAGCCAGCTGAAGACTACCCGTCCAGATTGATACGGCTGGCCACAGCCCCCTGCTGCTCTTTATATTTAGCATTGCTGCGTTTATTGTACGGTCTGGCAGCGGGTGCAGATAACAGCTCGAAATTTAATGCTCCGATAATCATTTTCGGACGCAGTGCCAGCGGCAGCTTACCACTATTATAAAACTCCAGCACAATCTTACCCGACCAGCCCGGATCAATTCGATGTGCCGTTACGTGGACCATTAAACCCAAACGCGCCAATGAAGAACGGCCATCCAACCAGCCGACAATATTGTCAGGCAAAGTAACCTCTTCATAGGTAACGGCCAAGGCAAGTTCTCCGGGATGCAGGAAGAAAGCTTGATCCTCTTCAACCACAATCACATCGCTCATCACCTTATCCAGCGCTGCTTCAACTTCTTTTTTAGGCCCGGAAAGATCAATATAAGGCGTCGTATGTTCACTAAACACTCTAAATTCATTGCCTAAACGAATATCAACACTGACACCGGAAATGGCTGATTGTGGCGGTCTAGGGGTTAAGACCAACTTCCCGGCATCTAAATATTCTTCGATATGGGTATCACACAAACGCATTTACTTTCTCCAAACTAATTAATAGCAAAGCTGATAAATATCTAATCTCCCTTGCTATAAGTTATCCTTAAACTAGGCATATTATACCCGAGCCCTGAAAAAGATACAGATAAAGAAATAATGTCAGTAGCAAAACAAATACCAGCAAAAAATTTTCTTACAGGCATAAAAAAAGGCAAGTCAATGACTTACCTTTTTTTCAAACAGAATGAGCTAATTAAAGCTCATCGAAGCAATATTAAAGAGCTACGATGTTTTCTGCTTGAGGACCTTTCTGACCTTGAGTTACAGTGAACTGTACTTTTTGGCCTTCAGAAAGAGTTTTGAAACCAGTGCTTGAGATAGCGCTGAAATGAGCGAATACGTCAGGGCCGTTTTCTTGCTCGATAAAACCAAAACCTTTAGATTCGTTGAACCATTTTACTGTACCAGTAGTTGTAGACATAATAATATCCTATTAAATTTGAGTAATTTTAACCTTGGAAGCCAAGGCGGTTTGCTAAAAGTGTTGCTATTACTTATGAAGTATAGGATTCGGTACATAATACGGAACATCGAACATAAATATAAAACGAACTTTCAAGCTGATAAACAGTATATATCAGTTTAGGTTGCTGTCAACTTGTAGCCGAAAAAAAAAGTGAATTATTTACAAAATAAAATTGTAATTTACCTCTGCGATATTGTTTTTACATGTAAAAACGAATAAAAACATAGAGTTAAATAAAAACACCTAAGCAAGGCACAGAAGATAACAGCCTTGCATCTTTACTGGGCTTGCGTATATTTACCCCCATTATAGATAATGAGGTTTACTGATGACCATTTGGATTGATGCTGATGCCTGCCCGGTGGCAGTAAGAGAAATAGTTTTACGTGCCGGTCAACGTACAAACACAGCACTGGTTTTTGTTGCTAACAGCCCGCTGCCTATTCCAAGGCGCGCTCTTATTAAAACCGTGCAGGTCGCGCAGGGCTTTGACGTGGCAGATAACTATATCAGCCAGCAGGCGCAGATACAGGATTTAGTGATAACCCAGGACATCCCCTTAGCGGCAGAGATTGTCGAACAGGGCATTACTGCACTTAACCCTCGCGGCGAGCTGTATACGCAGGAAAATATCCGTCAACGTCTGGCAATGCGTAACTTATCGGAAGAATTGCGCAATATCGGCCAGCTCAGCGGTGGCCCGAATAAGTTTGGTGACAAGGAAAAACAGGCCTTTGCCAATGCCCTGGATCGCTGGCTGCAGAAAAATAAAAAGTGAGAATAAATCTCACTTTGCACAACAACCTGTAACACAGTACCCTATTCTTTAATCAAGTAAGCCTCAAACTCCGGGGTATAATACTCATTAAAATCATCCCCCTCTTTGACTAATAAGAACACCGCTAAGTGGTGTTTTTTCGCAAATTCCAGCCCCGCTTCCGGGCCCAATACCGTAATCGCCGTTGCCAGGCCGTCAGCAAGCATGCAGCTTGGATTAATCACGGTGACCGACGCCAGTTTATGGGTGATAGGTTTACCTGTCTTTGGATTGATAGTATGTGAGTAACGAATACCATCAGCTTCAAAATAATTACGGTAATCCCCCGAGGTCGCAATGCCATTATCGCCAGTATGTATTAAACGCTGCACATTTTGCCCGGCAACAGGGCGTTCAATAGCCAGCGTCCATTGCTCTGCAGAAGGTTTCAAACCAGCCGTTCTCAGCTCCCCACCAATATCCACCAGATAATTATCAATACCCAGCTCCTGCAAATACTCAGCAATAAAATCAACACCATAGCCCTTAGCGATGGAAGAAAGATCCAGGTATAACTCAGGTATTGCCTTGCTTAACTTATTCCCTTGAACAGACAGGTGCTGACTGCCGACCATTTCCATCCTGGCATCAATTTCGGCTTGTGAGGGCACCTTGGCAGGGCGTTTATCCGGACCAAAGCCCCATAAATTAACCAGCGGACCAACCGTCACATCGTAGGCGCCATCCGTCTGCTGGAATAAAAGCAGGGCTGCTTCAACCACATCACGCAGCGCATTTGACACCGGCATTGATTGTTGCGCTTGATTAAAACGCGACAACTCAGAGTCGGGACGATAGGTCGACATCAGATCATTGACCTGTTCAAGGCGCTTATCGATTTCTCTCTGCATCGCCCGCGCAGATAACTGCGTATCTGCTTGCTGCTCAATATCGAGCACATATTTGACCTGATAATAGGTGCCCATCGTTTGCCCCTGAATATGCAGGAGTTGTGGTGTGCTTTTAGAGCATGAGGCAATAAAAAAGGTTAGCCCTATTAAGGCTAACCATTTAACTGATCTATGACTCATTAATATCAGCCGCCAAAGTCGTCGAGCATAATATTTTCATCTTCCACGCCCAGGTCTTTAAGCATGCCTATTACAGCGGAGTTCATAACCGGCGGACCACACATATAGTATTCACAATCTTCAGGTGCCTCATGATCGCGCAAGTAGTTTTCATATAAGACATTATGAATAAAGCCGGTATAACCATCCCAGTTATCTTCAGGCTGAGGCTCACTTAATGCCACATGCCATTGAAAGTTTTCATTTTCACGGGCGATACTGTCAAAATCTTCTTCATAGAACATTTCCCGCTTAGAGCGAGCACCATACCAGAAACTGACTTTACGTTTGGTTTTTAAACGGCGGAAGAGATCGAAAATATGTGAGCGCATCGGTGCCATACCAGCACCACCACCGATAAAGACCATCTCATTTTCTGTTTCTTTAGCAAAAAACTCACCAAAAGGCCCGGAGATGGTTACTTTATCACCCGGCTTAAGATTGAAGATATAAGAAGACATTTTACCACAGGGCAAACTTAAATCTCTTGCCGGAGGCGTCGCAATACGCACGTTAAGCATGATCAACCCGGCTTCATCCGGATAGTTGGCCATTGAATAAGCACGTACCGTCTCTTCGTTAACTTTGGACTCTAACTTAAGAAAGCCAAAGTGTTCCCAGTCACCGCGATATTGCTCTTCGATATCAAAATCGCTGTATTTGACATGATGTGCTGGCGCTTCAATCTGAATATAGCCCCCCGCTTTAAAGGGTACACTTTCACCATCGGGAATCTTCAGTTTAAGCTCTTTAATAAAGGTCGCTTTATTATCATTAGAGATAACCTCACATTCCCACTTTTTAACACCGAAGATCTCTTCCGGTAATTCGATATCGATATCCTGCTTAACATTCACCTGACAGGCTAAACGCTCGCCCTCTTTCGCTTCACGCTTAGTAATATGATCCAGTTCAGTAGGGAGAATATCGCCGCCGCCGGATTTAACTTTCACACGGCATTGCCCGCATGTACCGCCGCCACCGCAAGCTGAGGAGATAAAAATACCGGCATTGGCAAGCGCACCAAGCAGCTTGTCACCGGCTTGAGTGGTGACGTTTTTATCCGGATCATTATTAATAGAGATAGTTATATCACCAGTGCTTACCAGTTTTGCTTTTGCCGCTAAAATAATAACAACCAAAGCCAGAACAATGATAGTAAACATGGCTACGCCGAGAAATATTTCCATCGACTTTTTCCTTGTTTTAAAGGGCCACAGCCCGTAATTACAGTAAAACTAAACGTTATACCAAATCCGATAATTATCTACTCATTTATGTTTGTTAAAATGAATGCTAGCTGCGTTATTGATTTTGCAATTAGAACAACTAGTTACTGCAATCAACGCCTTGCTTTCATCCATTTTTCCTACGCCTAAATAGCCCATCTAATTAACGAAATTGGTATTACGGTTACAGCTGAATACCGGAGAAAGACATAAAACCTAATGCCATCAGTCCTGCTGTGACAAATGTGATTCCCAGGCCGCGCAGACCATCAGGCACATCTGAATACTTCATCTTTTCACGAATACCGGCTAATGCCACAATGGCCAATGCCCAACCGACACCACTACCCAGACCGTAAATCGTCGCTTCAATTAAATCATACTCACGCTGTACCATAAACGCGACACCACCAAAAATGGCGCAGTTCACGGTAATAAGCGGCAGGAAGATACCCAAGGCCTGATACAAAGCAGGAAAGTATTTATCTAACACCATTTCTAAAATTTGCACCAGTGCGGCAATCACACCGATAAAGGTGATAAAGCCTAAAAAGCTTAAGTCCACATCAGGTAAACCGGCCCATGCCAGTGCCCCCGGCGCCAGCAGATTGAAGTAGATAAGTTGGTTAACAGGTACTGAGATACCCAGTACCACAATAACGGCAACCCCTAACCCCATCGATGTTTTCACTTTTTTAGACACGGCAAGAAAAGTACACATGCCGAGAAAGAAAGCGAGCGCCATATTTTCAATGAAAATAGAACGAACAAATAAACTAAGATAATGCTCCATTTAAATTACTCCTTCGGCTCGACTTGCTCGGGTTTAAAAGTACGGATAACCCAGATTAAGCCGCCAATAATAAAGAATGCGCTGGGCGGTAATAGCAGTAGACCGTTACTTTGATACCAGCCGCCATTTGCCACTAATGGCAGAATTTCAATACCGAACAGAGAGCCTGAACCAAATAGCTCGCGCACACCACCGACGATAATCAGCACAAAACCGTAACCTAAGCCGTTACCTATGCCATCCATAAAACTTGGAAAAGGTTTATTTTTCATTGCAAAGGCTTCAGCGCGTCCCATTACGATACAGTTAGTAATAATAAGACCGACATAAACAGAGAGCTGCTTGGAAATAGCAAAAGCATAAGCTTTTAGTACCTGATCAACCAGAATTACCAGCGATGCGATAATCGCCATCTGCACAATAATACGCACACTATTGGGAATATGGTGACGAATAGTTGAGATAAAAAGATTGGAAAAAGCGGTTACAAAGATAACCGCAAGCGTCATCACAAATGCAGTTTCTAATTTGCTGGTCACCGCTAATGCCGAGCACACCCCTAAGATCTGTAATGCAATCGGGTTATTACTCACAACCGGCGTCGCTAATACTGCTGTTATGTCATTTGATTTAGCCATTATTTAACGCTCCTTGACGAACTCTGCTAAGAAACGGACCAAAGCCCTGCTCACCCAACCAGAATGTAAAAGTGTTCTCAACACCGACACTGGTTAATGTCGCACCGGACAAACCGTCTATTTGATGTTCTGCACCTTCCGCAGCCTGGCCTTTAACGACCCGGATTGCAGGCGCACCCTGCTCATCAAACAGTTTTTTGCCCTGCCAAAGTGTACGCCAGTTCGGGTTTTCAACTTCGCCACCCAGCCCAGGTGTTTCTCCCTGCTCGTAATAAGTTAAAGCGGCAATGGTATTGGCATCACTTTCCAGGGCAACAAAGGCATACATAGTTGACCATAAACCTGCGCCATGCACCGGCAGAATAATACGCTGCAACTGCCCGGCATCATTCGATACCAGATAAACCGTGGCCAGATTGGCACGGCGACCTATTTTAGCAATATTTTCCTCGCCACTGAGCTGAATACTCTGCTCGGGATCTTTAGCAGCTTTGCGCTGATCATAGCTGCCGGGATCGACATTCTCAACGAAGGTTCCGCTGGCTAAATCCACTAATCGGGTTTCAATATTTGTTGCAAATATTTCCGAAATAGATTTATCCGTCTGCAGACCCGCCACAGCTAATATATTGCTCTGTTTATCTTTTTCTTTATTTTTAAGTTGTGTTGACCGCAGGCCAACCGCAGAGCCGGCAACAATAATTGAACAGACCAAGCAGACCGCCAATACCACCAATATTGTTTTACCGAATGTTTCTTGTTGATTAGACATTTCGCGTCAACCTCCGTTTGATATTCCCCTGCACAACAAAATAGTCGAACAACGGCGCGAACAGGTTAGCAAATAAAATTGCCAGCATCATTCCTTCCGGGAAAGCCGGATTAACCACGCGAATGAGTACCACCATCACCCCGATCAAAAGGCCGTATCCCCATTTAGCTTTATTGGTAAAGGAAGCGGAGACCGGATCTGTTGCCATAAACACCATACCAAAGGCAAAACCGCCCATCACCAGGTGCCAATACCATGGCAGAGCAAACATACTGTTAGTATCACTGCCAATAATGTTAAATAAAGAGGCCGTTGCAATCATCCCCAACATCACGCCGCTGATAATGCGCCATGAAGCTATACCGGTAATGACAATAAAGGCACCACCAATCAATATCGCTAGAGTAGAAACCTCACCGACACTGCCCTGCATATTACCCAGGAAAGCATCCATCCAGCTTAACCCCGACTGCGCAACCGCATCCAGACCTCCTTGAGCAGCAAGACTTAATGATGTCGCACCGGAGAAACCGTCAACAGCCGTCCAGACAGCATCACCGGAAATATCTGTCGGATAAGCAAAGAATAGAAATGCACGGCCGGCCAAAGCCGGGTTAAGGAAGTTACGCCCGGTACCACCAAAGATCTCTTTCGCAACCACGACACCAAAAGTAATGCCTAGCGCCACCTGCCATAAGGGAATGGTTGCCGGCAAAATCAGCGCAAATAAAACCGAAGAAACGAAGAAACCTTCATTGACTTCATGCTTACGTACGGTTGCAAAGAGCACCTCCCAAAAACCGCCGACGATAAAGGTCACGGCATAAATAGGCAGAAAGTACATAGCACCAAAGAGCAGATTACTAATGACACCGGCCTCAGCGCCCATGGTGACACCAAAAAGATTAAGAATGGCAACACGCCAGTCCGTAAATGCAGTTAAGCCGGCAGCAATCGCATCATTCGCCTGTACGCCAGCATTGTACATACCATAAAACATGGTCGGAAAGGTCGCTAGCCAGACAAAGATCATCATACGTTTAAGATCAAGACCATCACGCACATGAGTAATGCCTTTAGTCACCATCCCGGGTGTATAAAAAAAGGTCGACGTGGCTTCAAACAGCGCATAGCCCTTTTCAAAACGACCGCCAGGTTCAAACTGGGGCTCCAGTTTCTCAAGTAGATGCTTAAGATTCATCCTTAGCCCTCCTTTTCAATTTTGTTTAAGTTATCACGAAGAATCGAACCGTAATCATATTTGCCGGGGCAAACATAAGTACATAAAGCTAAATCTTCTTCATCTAACTCTAAACAGCCTAATGCTTGTGCGCTATCGCTATCACCCACTATCAGATCGCGCAATAACATAGTCGGTAAAATATCTAACGGCATCACCCGCTCATACTGCCCAATAGGTACCATCGCCCGCTTACTGCCGCATGTTGAAGTGGTAAAGGCGAAGCGCTTGGCTTTGTTCAAGGCCGAGATAAACACATTAGCCACAGAGAACTTCTCGCGACCGGGTACGCCCCAACCGAATAATTCCTTCTCGTAACCTTCCAACAGTGCACAGACCTGATTATGATAACGCCCTAAGAAGGCATGTGCGCCGGTTGCATGTGTACCGCAGAAGACAGAACCTGAGATAATACGCAGCTCTCCGTCAATCAGTTCACCCGCGGTCAATTGCGCCACCGATGCGCCGATAACCGTGCGTAATAAACGCGGCTTTTTAACTGCTGGGCCGGCCAGCGAGATCACTTTATCGACATAAAGCTCACCACGCGTAAAGAGTAAACCAAAGGCAATCACATCCTGGTAATTAATTGACCAGACCTGTTTAGCCATGGAGACCGGATCAATAAAGTGGATATGAGTGCCGGCTAAACCGGCAGGATGAACACCTGAAAAGACCTTTTCCTGCACATTGGCAATGCGCGATTTAGGCAGACTGGCTTCACCCTTACAGACATAAACCTTGCCCTCTGTTAATTGCGCTAATAAAGAGAGTCCATCAATAAAGGCCTGCTGGTTTTCATTGATAATAACTTCGGCGTCAGCAGCCAGAGGATTAGTATCCATAGCGGTAACAAAGATCGAGGCGGGAACGGCTTCGATCGCCGGCACTTTACTGAAGGGACGGGTACGCAGCGCTGTCCATGCGCCCGACTCAACCAGGTTTTCCACTATCTTGCTGCGTTCAATACTGGCTAATTGCGCACTTTCATATTGAGGAAAAGAGAGGCTCTCCTGACCTTCAACAGAGATCACAACAGACTGTAAAACACGTTGAGCCCCTCGATTAATCTCTTTAACTATACCGGATGCAGGAGCGGTAAATTTAACGCCAAGATTCTTTTTATCAGAAAAAAGAACTTGCCCTTTCTTTACTCGGTCACCGACTTTAACAGTCATTGACGGTCGCATTCCTACATACTCTTCACCCAATATAGCAACTTCAGAAATGGTTGGACCATTCTGAATCACTTGCTCTGGCGCTCCTGAAATGGGGAGATCCAGTCCTTTTTTTATAGTAATCATATTCTCTCGCACTATGTTTACGGGAAGAAACGTTATATCTAAGCTCACTGGCAATGCATTAATCTGCATAGCAAATGGCTCAGATATAGATACCTTGCGGCATAAAAATATTACAGGTCTTCTGGGTGCTTGAAATTTAACAACCAGCTAACATGTAGATTAAAAAATACTAACGAATAATACCATTAGAAGAAGGGAAATTGATATATGAAAAGCAAAGGGTTAGTCATTCAAGTTCAAATTTTTATGTGAATATGAATTTACATTTTTAACTTTTCTCCAACACAACAACCCGAAAATCTTCTCCCTAGCGGCAATAAAATAGCACCGCCAACAAGAGTTAAACGACTTTTTATTAGCAAAAAGCTATTTTTCTCCGCCCATGCAAACAGATGAATCAGGCGCTATTTTATTTTTCTGCTGCCACTGCTGTACTGTATAAGTATGCAGAGCAAGCGCATGGATCGGTCCGGCCAACTCTTCTTTTAATAACTGATTTATTAGTCGATGCCTTGCCAGTAAAGGCATCCCTTCAAAAGCATTGCTCACCACCAGCACTTTAAAGTGTGTTTGTGAATTGGCTGGGACAGCATGACGGTCACTTTCATTTTCAACCTGTAAGAAGTCAACGGGAATCTCATCGCTAATTTTCTTTTCAATTATCGCTTGTACATTCATTTTTTAAATTCCTTGCAACGATGTTAAAATACAAGCCTCACCTTAACAAAAAAAAGAATTACTGGTAACAGCCATTTAACAAAAGCCATAATAATATCATTGCCTTTTCAGCAGTTACAAGGCTGCCTTGATTTCCATTACAGAGACAAAAGGCCAGTCAGCGCCTTGCTGAGTTTGCATTTTGCAGCGGCTTGAGTATATGCTTTGACCAGGCACAAAATAGGATGAACTTTCATTAGCAGCAAAAATAACAGCGGGCAGCATTTGTCTGCACAAACAATGTCATTAAATGTCGGCATAAGCCGAACATTTCCCTGCTCCTACCTGGCCGAGCAGCAGGAGCAGCTGCTGATGCTTACTGAGCCACAAAAAGATGCGCAACACCTCTACCCCATTTTAATTGAGCATGGCTTTCGCCGCAGCGGAGAGCAGGTTTATCGTCCCCATTGCCCGCACTGCCAGGCCTGCCAGTCTTTGCGTATTGCCGTTAAAGAGTTTAAAAAATCACGCAGCCAGAAACGCCTAGTGAATAAAAACAAAAGGTTTCGCAGCCTGATAAGCAAGACGCCTAAAACAGCGTATTTCCCCCTGTTTCAGGACTACATTAATCAAATCCATCCTGACGGGGCCATGTATCCGCCATCAATGGAGCAGTATCAGGCATTTATGCAATCATCCTGGAATCAAGCGCTGTTTATTGAGATTTATGATCAGAACAAGTTAATTGCTGTAAGTGTTACCGACCAACTCAGCCATCAGAAAAACCGCGCATGGAGCGCTTTTTATTGTTTTTATGATCCGAATTACCGCCGCTATTCGCTGGGCAAGTATGCCGTATTAATACAGTTAAAACTGGCAGAAGCATTGAATATTGACTGGTTATATCTCGGCTATTACATCGAAAAATGTCAAAAGATGAATTACAAAACACAATTTAATCCGCATCAACGTTTTATCGACGGGAAATGGCTTGATTTTAATTCAAGCAGTTAAAAAAGATTAATTTTAAAAGCCCCGTTGCCAGTAAAAATTGCTGAACCTCTGCATCTGTAAATAGTTTGCCTATAATTATCCTAAACGGCTTAAGAAATAAACAACAATCCTTTACCCTATTCAATAATTCTGGCATTATGCGCCGATGAAATTACAAGCATAGCCAATCAATTTGGGTATATATAAATACAAAGGATCCTTCGCCAATGGCAAAAGAAGATAGTATTGAAATGCAAGGTACAATTGTAGATACCTTGCCTAACACGATGTTTCGTGTTGAATTAGAAAATGGTCACATGGTAACTGCACATATCTCTGGTAAAATGCGTAAAAACTACATCCGTATTCTTACTGGTGACAAAGTAACAGTTCAGCTTACACCTTATGATTTATCAAAAGGTCGTATCGTATTCCGTGCACGTTAATTATTACTAGCGGCAGCGAATATTCTGCTTCATTTTTAGAAGCAAATAAAAAACCAGCTTGATGCTGGTTTTTTATTTGCTAGGCCGGCTCACTGCTGGCCTTTGCCAGTTGCTCAGTGAGTAATACACTGATGGCGAATATCGGTTGTAACATATTCAAAAACAAGGCCTTTATCTTGTTTATCCAGAGAAACGCTGACACTGCCGCCATTTTGTAACTGACCAAACAGGATTTCATTGGCAAGTGGTTTTTTCAGCTTTTCCTGGATTAACCGCGCCATCGGACGCGCGCCCATTGCACGATCATAGCCTTTCTCCGCTAACCAGGCGCGAGCATTTTTACTCACTTCTAAGGAAATCTGTTTTTTATCCAGTTGTGCCTGCAGCTGAACAATAAATTTATCAACCACCTGATAAATAACATCAAGTTCAAGGTGATTAAACCAAATGATATTGTCCAAACGATTACGGAACTCCGGAGAAAATAAGCGGTTGATTTCATCGATCGCTTTATGTGAATCTTTCTGATCTTTAAAACCGATAGTTTTCTTCGTCGTTTCCCGCACTCCGGCATTGGTCGTCATCACTAGAATAATATTGCGAAAATCCGCTTTACGGCCATTATTATCGGTTAATGTACCATGATCCATGACCTGTAATAAAATATTAAATATATCTGTGTGAGCCTTTTCTATTTCATCCAGAAGCAGCACCGCGTAGGGATGTTTAACCACAGCATCCGTTAGTAACCCCGCCTGCTCATAACCGACATAGCCAGGAGGCGCCCCTATTAAGCGGGAAACCGTATGTTTTTCCATATACTCCGACATATCAAAGCGTAACAGCTCAACCCCCATCGCTTTAGCAAGCTGCTGCGTCACTTCAGTTTTACCGACGCCGGTCGGCCCGGCAAAAAGAAATGAGCCGATAGGTTTTAACTCTTCGGCAAGTCCGGAACGGTTTAAGTGAATGGCGTCGCTTAGCGCATCAATCGCATCGTTCTGGCCAAATACGGTCATTTTTAGACGCTCGGGTAATTTAGCCAATTGCTCTTTATCCGAACGGTTTACCGAGTTTTGTGGAATACGGGCAATTTTGGCGATAATATTTTCAATCTCTAATACGCCAATGGTTTTTTTACGCTTATTCTCCGGCAATAAACGCATCTGTGCGCCGGCTTCATCAATCACATCAATCGCTTTATCCGGAAGGTGGCGATCGTTAATATATTTGGCACTGAGTTCGGCGGCTGCGGTTAATGCTTTATTGCTGTAACGAACGTGATGATGCGCCTCATAGCGGGAGCGCAGGCCTAGTAATATTTGCCCGGTCTCTTTTACTGAGGGCTCAAGGACATCGACTTTCTGGAAACGACGCGCTAAAGCATGCTCCTTTTCAAAAATCTGGCCAAACTCTTTATAAGTGGTCGATCCTATACAGCGCAGCTTGCCCCCGCTTAATAAGGGTTTTAATAGATTAGCCGCATCAACCTGTCCGCCCGTTGCGGCACCTGCACCGATAATAGTATGAATTTCATCAATAAATAGAATGGCATTATGCTGCCCTTCAAGCTGCGTCATGACCGTTTTAAAACGCTGTTCAAATTCACCGCGATATTTTGTGCCGGCCAATAACGCGCCCATATCAAGCGAATAGATAATATTATCGGCAATAACATCGGGTACATCTTTATTAACAATGCGGTACGCCAGCCCCTCGGCAATCGCGGTTTTGCCAACGCCGGCTTCCCCTACTAATAAGGGGTTGTTTTTACGGCGGCGACATAAAATTTGTACGCAGCGCTCCACTTCCTTATCACGCCCGATAAGCGGATCAATCACCCCTTCTTCTACCTGCTCATTTAAATTGATAGTAAAAGAGCTCTCATCGCTCGGCTCAATAACCATCTCTTCATTTTCTTCCTGCTTATGAAAAACATCAGGAAGCGGGCCTGCCGGTTTGCTGATTCCATGGGAGATATAATTGACCACATCTAAGCGGGAAAGCTTGGCTTTTCTTAAAAAATAAACAGCTTGAGACTCTTGCTCACCAAAAATAGCCACTAGGACATTTGAGGATGAAACTGCCGAGTTTCCCGATGACTGGACATGAAAAATAGCCCGCTGTAAGACACGCTCAAAAGCAATAGTAGGTTGGATTTCAATTTTTTGTGACTGCACATCCGGTACTGCCGGTATAGTATCTAAAAATTTAACAAGTTCAATATGTATCGAGGCGATGTCAACGGAACAGGCGGTCAATAATGTTTTAATTTCATTATTTTCCAATAGCGCCAGTAACAAGTGCTCGACTGTCATAAATTCATGCGCTTTTTCCAAAGCAAAGTGGAAAGCTAAATCTAAACTGTTTTCTAACGCTTTATCTAACATAAAGGTCTCCTGTTAACCTCAAGGCCTTCTTAAAAAGTACCTGCTAAACTAACTTTTGTCACTATCATTATGCTTTTTCCATCGAGCAACGCAATGGATGCTCATTTTGTTTTGCATAATTCATCACTTGTGCAACTTTAGTTTCGGCTATTTCAGCAGTAAATGTGCCGCAGATCCCAACTTCTTTGTAGTGTACATTCAGCATAATTTCGGTTGCCTTTTCGAGATCCAGGCGGAAAAACCGCTGCAACACATCGATGACAAAATCCATTGGCGTATAATCATCATTATGTAGCAGTACATTATACATCGAAGGTGGAACCAG
The DNA here is from genome assembly GCA_041586895.1 of Psychromonas sp. Taxonomy (GTDB): domain Bacteria; phylum Pseudomonadota; class Gammaproteobacteria; order Enterobacterales; family Psychromonadaceae; genus Psychromonas. The sequence continues at coordinate 16,347 of JBFGZH010000008.1, forward strand.
CCTGGTCGCAGATCGCTCAACCGTTGCTGACTCATTGCCTATTTTCGGGACATTTTTATCGCTCATCTTTCAGTTTAGTCTTATTTATTTAGTGATGTTAGAAGAAATTTACTTTGCAAGCCAAATTGCTTACCTGAATAGACTAATGATTCAAGTGTTAATGTGCAAATAATGATTGCCGATAAAAACTTATTCGCTTCAGCCGGCAGGGGCTGTTGAGGAGCCTGAACAAGGGTATTTCTGCTGCTATATCAATACCATAAGCGTTTACTTCGGGCACGCTAAAAAAAGCCCGATTATTCCTCTACGCAAGCGATAGCCGTTCTCTTTATTTTGTACTATACCTATAGCGATGAGGCGTTATTCCTCATGTAATTAGCAGTCAAGGAGTCAATAATGAATATTATACCCAGAGATCCATGGTATAACGTGGATACTTTTTTTGATGATCTTTTTGCGCATCGCCATTTACTCGATAAAGAGGCTCCCTATAAACCTCGTATTGATATTATCGATAAAGGTGATCACTATCAATTTGTGACGGAGCTGCCGGGGATAACCAAGGAGAATGTCAATGTCAGTCTGCGCAATGGTATTTTAACCATTGAAGCAAAAACCGATGAAGAAAAAACATCGGAAACGGATCATATTATCCGCCAGGAAAGAAGATACGGCTTATTCAGCCGCAGCATCAGCGTGGGAGACAATATTAATGCTGACGAGATAAAAGCGGAATTTAAAGACGGCTTATTAACACTGACCGCCCCTAAACCGAAACAAAGCACCAAAGAGACGCATAAAATTGATATTTCTTAATCAACCAATAGGGGTAACAGCTGTTTGCCCCTTTTATCATTTAGCCGCTTTAGTAAAACGATGCACAACCTGATTAGAGCTGCCGCGCCATGGCAGGCTGGGGTCGGCTAATTCGCGAACAAATTTTCCATCAATCAATACATCGACTAAGTCCACTACTTCCTGCTGTTGCGGGGTAAGTTCAGCCAGTTGATAACCTGTCCACATCCAGATATCTTTCCCGGCACACTGCACTTTAACACGTTTAATTAACTGTAAAATCGCAGCGATATTGGCAGGATGCAGCGGATCACCACCGGAGAGTGTCAATCCCTGTTTGTTAATGCGCGGATCATTGAGATCGTTAATAATCTGCTCGGCAAGCTGCTCAGTAAATAACTCCCCGGCATCGAGTGACCAGGTCGACTGATTATAACAGCCGCGACATTGATGAAGACAACCGGAAACAAACAGGGTACAGCGCGTCCCTTCTCCATTGACGACATCGACAGGGTAATATTTACTGTAATTCATAGCATCCAACTCCTAAAACGCAAGCACCCCGTTTATGACGAGGTGCTTGATTATTGATGACCTGCTTAAGCAGGTATGACAAGCCGCATTATTTAAAGGTGCTTAACTCGACGTTTCACCTCTTCCTGCTTACCTTCGTTGAAGGGGCGTGCATCCGGGCTGCCTAAATAACCACAGACACGGCGCGTCACTGCTACTTTTTCAGAATCGGAGTTACCGCAACTCGGACAGACAAAGCCTTTACTGGTGCAGTCAAATTCACCCGTAAATCCACACTCATAACACTCATCAATTGGCGTGTTGGTACCGTAATAAGGGACCCGCGTATAACTGTAATCCCAGACATCTTCCAGTGCTTTAAGGTTATGCTGCATATTGGGGTATTCGCCGTAACAGATAAAACCACCACTGGCAATTTGCGGATAAGGCATTTCAAAATCCAGTTTATCATAAGGGTTGACCGACTTTTCCACATCTAAATGGAAGCTGTTGGTGTAGTAGCCTTTGTCCGTGACTCCCTCTAACACACCGAAGTGTTTAGCATCGAGACGACAGAAGCGGTCGCATAGATTTTCTGAAGGTGTAGAATATAAGCTAAAGCCGTATCCTGTTTCAGCCGTCCAGCGTTCGGTTGCCTCTTTTAAGTGGCGAATAATCGCCAGCGCTTTGCCTTGTTTTTCTTTATCGTCAAACAGATGTTGCTCTGCTCCATACAGCGCATTGATGGCTTCGTGTATACCGATATAGCCTAATGAAATCGATGCGCGACCGTTTTTGAAAATATCAGCCACACAATCGTCGGCTTTTAAGCGCACCCCACAGGCCCCTTCCATATAGAGAATAGGTGCGACGCTCGCTTTCACTTCCGATAAACGTTCAATACGTGTATCTAATGCTTTTTTCGCTAATTTCAGGCGCGCATCCAGTAATTGATAAAAGCGCTGTTCATCACCATCGGACTCCAAAGCAATACGTGGTAAGTTAACACTGACAACACCCAGATTATTGCGACCATCATGGATCTGCTCACTGTTTTCCTCGTAGGTGCCCAGGAAGCTACGGCAGCCCATAGGCGTTTTAAATGATCCTGTTACATCTACGACTTTATCGTAGTTTAAAATATCCGGATACATACGTTTGCTTGCGCACTTTAAGGCGAGTTGTTTAATATCGTAGTTCTGATCCGAAGGCTTATGATTGACGCCATCTTTAATGGCGAAAACAAGCTTTGGAAAAATCGCGGTTTTGCTGTTTTTACCTAAACCGGCAATGCGAATCTTTAAAATAGACTGCTGGATCAAGCGAGCTTCCCAGCTTGTTCCTAAACCAAAACCAAAGGTGACAAAGGGAGTTTGGCCGTTGGCGGTATGCAGCGTATTAACTTCATATTCCAGCGATTGAAAGGCATTAAAACACTCTTTTTCTGTTTGTTGGCTGGCATAAGCCTGCGAATCCGCAATGCCCCACTCTTCAGCTGTGGCCAGATGCTTTTTGTAACTGATGGCAACATAAGGCGCAAGTATGGTATCAATACCGTTAATAGTGGTGCCGCCGTAGATGTGGCTGGCAACCTGGGCAATAATTTGCGCCGTCACGGCTGTTGCCGTTGATATTGATTTAGGCTCTTCAATCTCCGCATTGCCCATTTTAAAACCGTTTTCAAACATGCCCTTAATATCGATCAACATGCAGTTGAACATAGGGAAAAACGGTGCGTAATCTAAATCATGGTAATGCAGCTCCCCTTTCTCGTGAGCACGTACCACATCACGCGGTAAAATATAGGACTTGGCATAATGCTTGGCAACAATGCCGGCGAGCAGATCGCGCTGGGTAGGGATCACTTTGCTGTCTTTATTGGCATTTTCATTGAGTAATGAGGCGTTACTTTGTTCAATCAGGCCATAAATTTCACTGTTCAGGTGGCTTTTACGCTCACGCGCCAGATCACGATCATGGCGGTACTCAATATACACGCGCGCCAGTTCAAGATGCCCGCTCTTCATTAAACTTTCTTCAACGGCATCCTGAATCTTGTGAATATCCACTTCAACCTGGTTGTGTAATTGGCTGGCAACTTCATCTGCAATGGCAAAGGCATCAACGTCTTTACAGCGCGCTGCACCCGATGCTTTTAAAATGGCTTCGGCAATGCGCAAGGAGTTAAAAGGGACTTGGCTACCATCTCGTTTAATTACAACAGGTTTCATAACAGGGCTCCGAATGACAACAAACACAACATATAGTGGCGGCGAACTATACATAACACCACATATAGTTAACTTGATATAAATCAATTGTAGTATATATTGGGATATGTCAACTGAATTGCGGTATTAATTTTCAATAGCAGCAATGGCTGTTTAGCTTCTCTGGCCTGGTACGGGCGCTAAAATCATACAGATAGCGGCTATTTGCCAAAACAGCCAAGATACAGCAAAGAAAAGCGGCTTCAATATAAGCTTTTCCAGCGCTCTAAAAATCGCTTCTTCACGACGCTTTACATAGCATTTCATCACTATTTATTGCTATCATAGCGAGCTCTTTAAAGCCGCGAAGTACACCTACACAAGTAGTGGAATTAGATTCTTATGAATAATTATTTTTTATTATTTTTCGGTACGGTATTAGTCAACAATTTCGTATTGGTCAAATTTTTAGGTTTATGCCCGTTTATGGGTGTTTCCAATAAAATAGAAACAGCTGTCGGGATGTCTTTTGCGACCACTTTTGTTTTAACTTTAACAGCTGCTCTTTCTTATATCGTTAATACCTATTTACTGCTGCCACTCGACTTAATGTACCTGCAGACATTAAGTTTTATTTTAGTGATTGCCGTGATTGTCCAGTTTACGGAAATGGTGATGCGTAAAAGCAGCCCCACTTTATACCGCTTATTGGGTATCTTCTTACCCTTGATCACCACCAACTGCGCCATTTTAGGCTTAGCACTGCTTAATATTAATGAGGAGCATGATTTTATCGAGTCGATTATTTACGGCTTCAGCGCCGGTATCGGTTTCTCTTTAGTGCTAGTGGTTTTTTCCTCAATGCGCGAACGTCTCGCCACTTCAGACGTCCCTCTTCCTTTTCAAGGCGCATCGATCGCCATGATCACTGCGGGTTTAATGGCACTGGCCTTTATGGGTTTTACCGGCCTTATCAAGTAATCACTTACAGCAGACGGAATATATAAAATGATAACTAGCATTGCGATCGCTATTTTTACGCTTGCGGTTTTAGCCGCTATTTTTGGTGCTTTATTGGGCTATGCCTCATTGCGTTTTAAAGTAAAAGAAGATCCTGTTGTTGAAGAGTTAAATGCCATTCTACCGCAAACACAGTGCGGTCAATGCGGCTACCCTGGCTGCAAGCCTTATGCACAGGCGATTGCCAACGGGGATGATATTAATAAGTGTCCTCCGGGTGGTGATGCGGTGATGCGTAAACTTGCGGAACGCATGGGGGTTGAGCCCAAAGAAGTCGAAGCGGAAGAAAAAGAAAAATTAGTCGCCTTTATTCATGAAGATCAATGTATCGGCTGCACTAAATGCATTCAAGCCTGTCCTGTCGATGCTATTGTCGGTGCCACTCGACAGATGCATACAGTGATCAGCGATGAATGTACCGGTTGCGAGCTTTGTGTCGCGCCTTGCCCGACTGAGTGCATTGTTATGATCCCGCCCGCAGTCAATACACAAAACTGGCAATGGGACTTAAACACAATTCCAATCAAAACGGATACTGAGCGTTAGTATGACAAGCAAACCAAACAACCTGCTTAGCGAAGAGCAACTTGGCAAAATTTTATCTGGAAAGCAGTGGTCTTTTCACGGGGGGATTCACCCTCAGGAAAATAAACACCAATCCAATCAGAGCCTGATCAGCGATGCCGGAATCCCCCCCTTTCTGGTCATTGCCGTTGAACATAAGGGCCTGATTCCCGAACTACTCGTCAAAGTCGGAGACCCGGTCTTAAAAGGACAACCCTTAACCAAAGTTTATGGGGCTATGGTTGTACAACATGCCACTAGCTCAGGGATTGTCACTGCCATAGAAAAACGCACCGACCTCCATCCATCCGGCCTGCCGGTTTTATCCGTGGTGATTGAAACCGACGGCTTGGATAAAAGCATTGACTATAAAAAAATCAGCAATTATAAAAAAGAAACAGATGCCGCTTTAATCGAAGCAATTCAAAATGCCGGTATTGTCGGCCTTGGTGGTGCCGGTTTTCCCAGTCATTTAAAACTGGCACACAGTAAAAATATAAAATTACTTATCATCAATGCCGTTGAGTGTGAGCCCTATATCACAGCTGATGACCGTTTAATGCAGGAGCATAGCGAGGAGATACTGACCGGAATCAATGTCCTGCAGCATATTCTCCAACCGCAATTAACCGTTATTGCTGTGGAAGACAATAAACCGGATGCCATTGCCGCATTACAGCGAGTATTACAGAAAAGCAGCCGGGCAGATATTATCCTGCGCAGCATTCCGACACGTTACCCGTCAGGCAGCGAAAAACAGCTGATTGAGATCATTACCGGACGACAAACCCCCTTGGAGAAACATCCTACCGAGTTGGGTATTGTGATGCAGAATGTGGGCACAGTGTTTGCTATTAAAGAGGCCATTATTGACGGTCAACCGCTGCTGTCACGCATTGTCACTATGACCGGCAATGCGCTGCAGAAAAAAGGCAATGCGCGAGTACGTATCGGCACGCCCATTCAATACCTGCTGGATAAATACCAGCTGCTCCCGGCAGCGCGACAAAAATTGATTATTGGCGGGCCGTTAATGGGCTTTACCCTTAGCCATAGCGATGTCCCCGTCAGCAAGACCTGTAATTGTATACTGGCCCCCAGCCAACAAGAGCTGCCCAAACCGGCACCGGAAAGGGCTTGTATTCGCTGCGGCGAGTGTGCGCAGGTTTGTCCGGTAGAGTTATTACCACAACAACTCTTATGGTATGCAAAAAGTAAAGATCATCAGAAACTTGGCGAATACAATCTGCCCTCCTGCATTGAATGCGGCGCCTGTGCTTTTGTCTGCCCGAGTGATATCCCTTTAGTTGAATACTATCGCATTGCTAAAGCGGAAATAAACAATGCTGAAAAAGAAGCCGAAAAAGCGGAAACGGCACGCATTCGTTTTGAAAATCGCCAAGCCCGTTTAGAGCAGGCTAAATTAGATCGCCAGAAAAAACACAAACAAGCCGCTGCCAAACGTCTGCAACAGTTAAAAGAACAAGAGGGCGGGGAAGATCTCATTGCCGCTGCTGTGGCTCGCGCCAAAGCAAAAAAAGCAGCGACAGAAAG
>JBFGZH010000009.1:0-22863 GCA_041586895.1 Psychromonas sp.
AAATCATCCATGATTTTCCTTGCTAAAGTGCTTATCCTCTACAAGAAAAATGGATGGGATCTCCCAGCCGCCTCGTTTCTTGAAATATACAGACTAAAATAACCTGGCTATTGGTTACTTATATTTCTGTATAAGAGTCAGGGCTTAAGCAGGGTTTAAGGTCATTATATTTTCCCTGCTGACGGCACCTTTTTGCTGCTGATGCTTTTTCAGCAATGTTGACAGGGCGGTCGAATCCCAGCTTGTCGATGGGCTTGCACATGCAGTTTCCAGTGTCTTGATTGCAGCGGCGCACTGGGCTTTATCCTGCTTATTTAAATGCATCTGCTCAGGTAACTGTGACAGACTCTTAAGCGCTGGAAACTCACTCTGCGCATAATGCAGCAGTGCGCGATAGGCAAGGGCGGGCTGTTGCTTGGCAAACTCCTGCTGCAGCTTTACATAAGCCTGCTTGGCAGGTGCAGCGGTTTTCTTATTTTTATTCTGCGTTCCCTGTTGCGCACGGCGGTAATTAAGGTGGTAAAAGCTCAGCATAATAAGCGCAAGCAGTAGCAGGGCACAGGCAAACTGCCAAATCATTAAGGCTTTATTATCTATACTAGCCCTTGCCGGCAGGGTTTTATTCTCTGCTAGTGCCTCTGTTTTGTTGACTCTCGTCTCTTCTGCCGGTTGTGCTGCGGCTAAAATGGTCAGGGTTTGCGCGGGGATAACGGCAAACTCTTGTTTATCTGTCTGACTGTTCCACCAGGCAAGTTTAATTTCCGGAAGCTTAAGCTGACCCGGTTGATCGGCAATAATAGCGTGACGCATGGTGCGCTGCGCATAATGTAATCCCTTGGCCTGGCCCTCGGTTAATTCATCCTGATCGGGATAGAAGCGCAGATTTTTTGGATAGTTAAAATCAATATTCGGCAGCTTATCTTTATCGATAGAAGCAACCTGCAGGGTAATAGTACGGGTGATAGGCTCACCGGCACGGTAACTTTTCTCGCTTATCGCCGGATTTTCAAATAGCTGCACATCTTCACTCACCAGCCATTCTCCCTGATAGTCTGCCGGTTTGCCTTTAATGGTCACCTGCAGACTGTCACCGCGAATATTGATGGGCTCGGAAAGCGTTCGGCTGCGCCATCCATCGACTGCTACTGTTTTTCGCAAACTGCCGGTTAATAGTGGTGATTGAATGGTAAATGTGCCTGCTTTATTGGCGATGATCTGAAACTGCCGGGTAATTGTCTGATAGCGGATACCATTGCGGATAGTTTCTCCGCTTTTATCTTCTGCGTATAGGCTCACCGTTGCATTTTCTAATGTTGGTGCAAGCAGTTGTAAGTCATCAGTATTGCGAGCGATATAGATCCTGCTGGTAAAGAGTAGCGGTTGTCCTATATAGGCCGTGCTTTTATCCAGGCTGTTTTCCATAAACAGCAGATCACCCGCTGTTGAGCTGGCCTGTTGCGAAGGCGCTTGTACAGATATTTTTATTTCATCCGTTGTCAGCTTGCCTATTCTTAATGCCGGAATGGTGAGCTCGCCGAGGCGTTTTGCCTGCAGGGTAACTTGCCATTGCGTTTGCTGGCTGGATTTACCATTAATATAGCTGCTGCGGCGGCTTTGTGACGGGCGGGAAACGTGAAAGTCTTTCTCCAGCGCTTCAGTATCGAGCTGAAAATCCGAGTCATTATCATCAATGCTGATAGTTAATTGAAAAAGATCGCCTAAAAAAACCGAGTTATCACTGACCGTTGCTTGTATTTGCGGCGCAGCCCAGGCCGTGTGCTGCAGGCATAGGGATAAAAACAGGGCGGTGATGATGGAAAGTTTAATGCGCATTACCAGATATCTCCGTTACTTTGTTGCTCGACAGCTTGTGATTGCGTTCTCTTTTGGTATTCAAGACGCATTTTATTGCGCAGCAGTAAAGAGGGATCATCAGGCATATTTTTCAGCCAGGCGGGTAACTCTTCTAATTCCTGATTGCTCTGCTCGGCTTGTTCCCTTGTTGCCTGTTGCTCGTTTTGCTGCTGCTGACTTTGCTGCTGCTGACTTTGCTGCTGCTGACTTTGCTGCTGCTGACTTTGCTGCAGCTGACTTTGCTGCTGCTGACTTTGCTGCTGCTGATTTTGCTGCTGCTGATTTTGCTGCTGCTGGTTTTGCTGCTGCTGACTTTGCTGCTGCTGACTTTGCTGCTGCTGGTTTTGCTGCTGCTGGTTTTGCTGCTGCTCGCTTTGCTGCTGCTGGTTTTGCTGCTGCTGGTTTTGCTGCTGCTGACTTTGCTGCTGCTGTTTTTGCTGTTTCAGATCCTCAAGCAATTTTTTATTCTCCCGGGCCGCTGTAAAATCAGGGTTTATCGTGAGCGCCTGCTGGTAAGCCTGAATGGCCTGCTCAAACTGCTGCAGTTGCGCATAGGCATTGCCCTGATTATAAAAAGCAGCGGCATTGCCCGGCTGGTCAATGGCCGCCTGGGTAAATTGCTGTAATGCCTGTTGATACTGTTTGTTTTTATATAGCGCACTGCCTTTTGCCATAGGTTTCTCATATAACTCGGCGGCTGTTGCAAAGTCTTGCTCTGTATAGGCTTGAAAAGCATTCTGCTGACTATTTTTCCAGATTGAGGCTTTCACTTCAGGGCTGGAAAGGGGAAGAGTGATGGTGAATAGCAGCATATAAAAAACTCCTCTGCGAAACAGTAATAAAAACAGCGGCAATAATAAAAAGGCCAGCCTATAGCCATCATCTATGCTGAACAGGCTTTGTTCAGTCTGCTCAATGCTATTTTTCTGCCCCTTCTTAACCTCAAAATAGTGGCTTAAACGTTCAATATCGGCATTGCTGCTGCTTAGCGGTAAATACAGTCCCTGTGTCGCACGAGTGATCGCCTGGAGAGGCTGTTTATCTAATTGCGCTATCACTATCTCTCCCTGCTGATTTTTTAATAAACTGTCGTCAGAGAGTTTAATGGGCGCGCCCTGCTCAGTGGCGGTGGCCAGGATAGAGACCACCCAGGGCGTACCCTGTAAGCGTTTAATCATCTTTTCTGCGGTTTGCGGGTCGATAGCATCACTAAAAAACACGATATGGCCTTGTCGGTATCCTGAGTTTTTCAGCAGGGTAATGGCGCGCTCTAAAGCCAGGTCGGCCCGCGCTCCTCTTAGCGGCATAATATCCGGAGAGAGGTGCGGAATATGGTTAATAATCGCGTTTGCGTCAGTGGTTAAAGGGGAGATAGTGAAAGCATCACCCGCGTAAGCGAGCAGTGCTTTTTCGCCTTCATGCCATTCTTTTATCAGATCGATCGCTTTATATTTTGCCTGGCTCAGGCGGTTGGGCTTGAGATCTGTGGCATACATGGAATAGGAGAGATCTAAGACCAGTACCTGTGCCTTTTCCAGGGTATAAAGCGGCATTGGCATGCTTCGCCAGCTTGGTCCGGCCAACGCGATGCAGGCAATGACGGCCAGAGCCGGAAAGGCAAAGTGTTGCGAGCGCGATGGCTCGGGCGCTGCTATTAAATTTTCGCTTAAGTGCGCTGCAATCAGGCTTTGCTGCCTGGATTTTTTCACGCTTTTATAACGCAGCAGGGTAAAGATAAACACCGCCGGCAGACCCAGTAGCCAGAGCGGGCGTAAAAATTCCAAGGGCATCAAAGTCGTTTCAGTTAGCATACCAGCCTCTTAATTTACCATGCAGTGCGCAGCTAAACAGCAGTACCAGGGCCGCCGCCAGGGGCCAGTAAAAGAGATCTTTTTGCGGGCGGAATTCTAAAAAATCGCTGTCAATCGGCTCGAGTTGATTAATGCTCTCATAAATTTTTTGTAACTCAGCCTGGTTTCTGGCACGGAAATACTGCCCGCCGGTCAGTGTGGCGATCTCAGTTAAGGTTTTTTCATCAAGATCGGCAGAGGGGTTGACCCGCTGCCGGCCAAAGAAGGTCTGTTTAATCATCTCATCAGCACCGACACCTATGCTGTAGATGGTGACATTATTTTTAGCGGCCTGCCGGGCCGCCATTAACGGTTTAATGGTTCCGGCGGTATTGGCTCCATCGGTAATTAAGATTAACACGCGCTGCTCATTGTTATTTTCCACAAAGCGCTTGATCGCCATGGCAATGGCTTCGCCAATGGCAGTGCGCCTGCCGACCAGGCCTATCTCTGCTTCATCGACCATCTGATTGATGGTGCTGAGATCAAAGGTCAGTGGCGTCTGCAGGTAGGCGTGATCGGCAAACAGGATCAGCCCTAGACGATCACCATGGCGCTGGTCGATAAAAGTTTTTAACAGATCTTTTACCAGGGTTAAGCGATCCACGCTTTGACCGTTTAACGGCATATCGACCTCCTGCATACTGGCGGACAGATCCAGTGACAAAATCATATCCCGGCTTTGCTGCTGGATGCGGATAGGCTCGCCAAACCATACAGGTTTGGCCAGTGCCGCGAGCAGAAGCAGCCAGCTAAGCCAGGGGATAATAATGCTTAAATAACTTTTTGCTGCCTGCGACTGCTGTTCGCTTAAACCCTGCGCCAGTGGAATCCAGACCTGTGTATAGTCATGCTTTTTCGCCTTTAAAAAATGCCGGGCAAGCAGAGGCAGTGGTAATAACAGAAAAATCCACAGGTAAACAAATTCAAACATGCCTGTTGCCCTCCTTGTGCTGTTTCTTTAACTGCTTCGGCAGGCTTTTTATCCACCGTTTTGCCTGCACAAAATCATCATCGCAGCAGGGCTGTTCGCTATCCTGGTAGAGGCGGCGCAGAAACGCCTGCTTGTCGGCAAAAAGCGGTGTTGCCGCATACTGCTGGAGAAAATCAAACCACTGCTCGCCATGCAGAGAAGCGACTTGCTGACGCGGAAAGTGATTTAATGTCACGCCTTTAAGTAGCTGGTTCAAAGCAATAAAGTCTGCCTGTTCATTTTGCAGGCGCTGCAGTTGAGTGAGTGCTCGCTGCTGTTTTTGGCGCTGCGGTTGCGTGCGTTTAAACAGGTAAACGGACGCAATAAGCAATAATAAAAGCGCAGAAAACAGCAGCCAGTAGATAGGGGCGGGTGGCCAGGGGCTGGCTGCTGTCGGCGCGATAATATCATTGAGCTGTGCTAATGGATTAGCGAGCGGGGACATGAAACTGCTCCATTAATGGGGTTGCTGCGCTGAGCTGATAAAGGGGAATACCGAGCTTGATAAAGGTGCTGCTGATCTTTTGCTGGCGCGCATCGGCGCTGCTCTGGTATTGCTGCAGGGCATTATGTTTTTTGAAAAAACCGCTGCCGTAAAGGCTGTTTATCTGCAGTTTTGTCTGCTGCACATGCGCAGGCAGCTGTTGCTCAAGCGGATCGCTGATCTGCCAGCCATGCAGCTGATTATGGCGGCGCATCTGGCTGAGTAATTTCCGGCAATCTTCATCAAGCTGTGAAAAGTCACTGATCAGATGCACCTGACCGCCCGTTTGTAGCAGATATGACAAGCGCTTAAGCTGCACAAATAGCGATTGTTGATCATCCTTCACCTTAAAAGGTTGGGCTTGGCAGAGTTGTTCACTTTGATGCAGAAAGCGCATCAAGCCTTTGTTTCGGCCGCTCGGTTTGAGCTCTGCGGCATGTTGCTGGTTAAAGACAATACCGCCGATCCGATCATTGCGCTGTTTAGCCTGCCAGCTGAGCAGTGCAGCAAGGTGGCAGGCTTGTACCGACTTAAACACCAACTGGCTGCCGAAGATCATGCTGTCGGACAGATCCAGAAGAATAAAAACCGGGCGCTCTTTTTCTTCCTGAAAAAGCTTGCTATGGGCTTTGCCGGTGCGCGCTGTGACTGACCAGTCGATAGTGCGCACATCATCGCCGGGTTGATAATGGCGGACCTCGGCAAATTCCATGCCCCGGCCTTTGATTTTGCCCAGATAGCTGCCGGCCAGCTGGCGAGACGCGGCACCGGCAGCAGGGCGCAACTGCAGTTTCGCCTGCTGTTTATAACTGAGCAGCTCATCCAGGGTGACAGCTGTGCCTGTGCTATAGGGGCTGTTGGCAAATAAAGCGGGTTTGGTCTTCTGCATTAGGCTGGAATGGCTACCTGATTGATAATTTCTTTAATCACGCGGTTGGCGTTAATACCTTGTGCCTCGGCTTCATAACTGAGAATAAGGCGATGGCGTAAAACCGGATAGAGGTTTTTAATAATATCATCGGGCATCACATAATCGCGGTTATCCAGCCAGGCCTGTGCTTTTGCGGTGCGCATTAAGGCCAGGGTAGCGCGGGGGCTGGCGCCATAACTGAGCCACTGTTTTAATTGCGCACCGTAATTTTGTGGCTTGCGGGTGGCAATAATAAGGTCAATCAGATACTGCTCGAGATGCGCGGCAATATTGATATTCATCACCTCTTTACGAATGGCAAATATCTGCTCATTTAATAATGGCGTCACCTCCGCCACCTGCTGTTGTAAAATCTCTTTGTGGTTGAGCCGTAAAATCTCTTTCTCAGTCTGCGCATCCGGGTAGTCCAGTTCAAGATGCATAATAAAACGGTCTAATTGTGCTTCCGGAAGAGGATAAGTCCCTTCCTGCTCCAGCGGGTTCTGGGTAGCCATTACCAGAAACAGCTCGGGTAACGGATAGGTTTTTTTACCTACGGTGATCTGACCTTCGGCCATCGCTTCCAATAATGCCGATTGTACTTTAGCCGGTGCGCGGTTTATCTCATCAGCGAGAATGAGATTATGAAACAGGGGGCCTTTCTCAAAAATAAATTCACCGGTTTCCTGACGGAAAATATCCGTGCCGGTCAAGTCTGACGGTAACAGGTCCGGAGTAAACTGAATACGGTGAAAATCGCCCTCAATCCCTTCCGACAGAGCATTAATGGCCCGGGTTTTCGCTAATCCCGGCGGGCTCTCAACAAGAATATGACCATCTGCAAGCAGGGCGATTAATAAGCCGTCTACCAGTTCACTTTGTCCGAGGATCATTTTATTAAGATAAGTTCGTAATGCGTCAAGTTGCTGTTTTGCCATGTTAATTATTCACTTTATCAAAAGATAGAAAAAATATACTGCTAATAAAAGGCAAGTTCAAGTTGATAAAGTTCCCGAAAAATTAACACTCGTGGTTGCCCTGTATGATTGTTGCGCACTATTATGCTCGCTTGGGGTTGTGCGCTTCTGCAAATTTTATTGTTTGCGCACAGCACAATAGCGGAAATAAATTAATATAAGTGAATTAACTGTCATTTTTTGGCATACTGGCGCGCTATTTGGCAATACTGATGATCTTTATTGCGCTTTAATGGATAAATATTGCCGTGCAGCAGCACTGCTTCATGGCATAAAACAGTAAATAGGAAGCCTTTCTGTTTGCTGACAAGGAGAACAACATGCAGGTTTATATTATGCGTCACGGGCAGGCGGAGTTTATGGCTCGTTCCGATTCAGAGCGTGCTTTAACGTTACTCGGCCGTCTTGAATCAGAAAAAATGGCGGAATACTTGGCTGCTGATAAGATCTCTTTTGATGCGGTATTGGTCAGCCCCTATGTGCGTGCCCAGCAAACCTGGCAGGCGGTCGCGCCATTCTTTGCCGAGGTGGCTAATGTACAGACCATGGAATGTTTAACTCCCGCCGGCAGTGTGCGTAAATCTGTCAATGAGATTTTAGCGCTGCAGGCATCCGGGGTAAAAAGTCTGCTGATTGTTTCCCATCTGCCGCTGGTGGGTTACATTACCGGTGAGTTGGCGCCCGAAGCCGGTGTGCCTGCTTTTGCCACTTCTTCTATTGCCCATGTGCAGTTAGACGAAAATGGTTGCGGCAATCTGCAGAGCTTAACGGCGGTGTCACAGTTAGATGGCGCCTTTAAAAAACAGGGTGCAGATAAGCACGGTTATTAAATGAGTGCATCAACTTGTTTTGTCACCCTGCTGACTATCGAGCTGCTTATTCCCCATGCCCGCTCGCTTAAAGATAAGCGCCAGGCGTTACGCGGGCTGAAGGAGCGTATCCGCAGTAAATTTAACGCCTCTCTGGCAGAGGTGGCCTATCAGGAGAAATGGCAGCGAGCCGTATTAGCGGTATGCCTTGTCGGTGCTGATAAACAGCAATTGCAGTCAACGAGTGCGCACATTCGCACCCTTTGTCAGGAGTGCGTGGATATCAGCATTACCTCTGTCGAACAGCAGTGGCTGTGAAGGTCTACAAAGCCTGCTGGAACTGCTGCAGTTTGCTTTTTAATTTAAGAGTGTTCTCCGGTCCCATACGAATGAGCAGTTTCTGAGCTGCGGGCAGCGCTTCTAATTGTGGATCGGCAAATTTATACATGGCCGAAGGTGCGATTAATGCTATCGGCTCTACAATAACAGGCGTGTCGAGTGCGATCGCCAGTGCCTCCTTTAAACTATTGGTAAAGGAGCTCTGCGGGTAGGAAATCTCCCGGTAAGCTTCATCAAAAAGAGGCTCTAAGATGCGGTATTGGCTGGTTGCCGCGTCAATATCAATGGCGTTGATGATATCGGCATAGATATTATAGCGCTGATAACTATCCGGATTGAGATACATTTTCTGCTCAACTTTTACTATGCTGAAGGGCTGCTCGGGCTTCTTGAACGGAGTAAATTTGGCAACCAGCTCACCTCTGGAAAAATTATCCACAAAGACCACAAAGTTTCTGATTATCTCTTCCCGGTTTAATAGTGCGCTATACTCGCCTGATCCTGCTAGCTGTTGTAGCGCTGCCAATACCAGCGCGTCGGAGTCGTTTAATAAAGGCAGCTCAATTGGCGCTGCAACTTCCTGCTCTGCGACAGTGATGCTCGGCTGAGCAGCGCTCTGCTCATTTTCTGCATCAGCTTGTTGCTGTGCAACAGGCGCAATCAGCGCTATTGCTTCGACTTTTTGCTCGCTGGCAGTAATGGGCTCGCCTCTGTGATCGCGAAGATAAAAATAAGCTCCGCTACTAATCAGAAATATGCCGAGCACGATAATAAGCATGCTGATTAGTGAATAACCTTGTGTTGATTTGTGCATAGCTGTTCCCCGCAATGCTTAGATACTATTTATTGTAGACGCGTTTTCTGCTAATACTGGCCCTGCTGCTCAGGCAATCCCCATATATGCGTTTATTTCATTGATAATTCTTTTCACCTCTTCAATGGAGACAATAAAGTATAGCGGGAAAGTGCCAAGTTCTGGCTCTTTGGTCGAGATCAAAAAACGATTGTTTTCTGTATTAGCCGAGGTCATTATACTGATGCCTTCACTGCGGACCCGCCAGCTGATAATTGCATCCATATTAAGGTAAAAGTTCTTGTCAATTTTCAGGCCTTTTTTCATTTATTTGTTCCTTATAGTGGTTTTGTTACTATTAATGCAGCCAGCTCAGGTGCCGCGTTTCCCCTTTCTATTTGAGGATTTCGATGATTTCCCGGGAAGCTTCAATCAGTCTGATGATTCGCCCTTCAACTTCGACCGTGATGACGCCATGCTGATCAAGCGGCGTAACAATATTGGCGGCACTATAAACGTCATAATCCAGAGGCTCTCCTGGGCGAAGTTTCTTTTCCCAGCCTGGTGGTAGCTCACCGCCGCGGGCTAATTTTTTCTGTAATCCCGGGGGAAGTTGCTTTTCATTATCAGGTTTTGCCTGCGCTATGCTCAAGTTAACGGCAACGGCGATTGATAGCAGCGTTATGATGACTTTTTTCATTATTTGTACCTCTGATTTAATTGCTCGAATTGGCATATTTACTTCTCATATTCGCGTTTCATCTGCCAGTCTTCCAGTTCCACCAGCACCAGCAAGGCGCCATGGCCGCCAAACTCCAGCGGAGCCTGGTGAAATGCCAAAATATCCGGGTGTTGCGCTAACCACAGCGGCACCTGTTTTTTTAATATATGTTTGCCGACCCCATGCATCACGCTGCAGCAATATAAGCCCTCTTTTTTACAGCAGGCGATTAAAGCGCCCAATTCGCGTTTTGCTTCCTGTTGCGTCAGGCCATGCAGATCTAAAATGATTTCCGGTGCAAAATCACCGCGGCGCAACTGTTTGATTAAATATTTCTCTGCTCCCTGGCGCAGATAGCGAACCGGGCCCTCTTCAGCAAGGTGGGGTTCAAAGCCATCCGAAAAATGGTCGCTTTCAAATCCTGCTTCTGTGCTTTGTTTGATGAACTGCTTTTTCTTCATGTTTTTAGTGGGCAGTTTTATGGTATCCTGCTTTAACTTTTTGATACCCGAAAACTCTGCACTAAAGAGAGAAAAATCATCATTTTCGTTTTTATCGGTCATGGTTTTTCCTGATATGCGCAAGCACCTGAATAAGCAGTTGCAAGGTACTGTGCGCATATAAATATTAAATAGTAGCAGTTTACCTTAATTGGAGAATAAGTTGGATACGATTTTTAGTGATGAAGCGGTCAATGAACTGCGCACCATTCAGGATATGATACGTTGGGCAGCGACGGAATTTAATCGGGCTGGCTTATTTTATGGGCATGGCAGCGACAATGCGATAGATGATGCGATGCGCCTTATTATGCCTTCGTTAAACCTGCCGTTACATTGTGACAGCGAAATTTATAATACACGTTTAACGCGCCGCGAGCGGGAAATGCTGGTGGAACTGATTATTAAGCGTATTGAGTTGCGCATTCCAGTGGCCTATTTAACCAACACCGCCTGGTTTGCCGGGTTAGAGTTTTATGTTGATGAGCGCACGCTTGTGCCACGCTCTCCATTTGCCGAATTGATCGCTTCGCGCTTTGCGCCCTGGCTAAAACAATCACCACAGCGGATTTTAGATCTCTGTACCGGCAGCGGCTGCATCGCCATCGCCTGTGCCTATGCTTTTCCTGATGCCGAAGTCGATGCGGTGGATATTTCCGATGACGCCCTGGAAGTGGCTGAAATTAATATTCAGGGGCATGGTTTAGAGCAGCAAGTCACGCCGATTTACTCGGATCTTTTCGAAGGCGTAGAAAATGAAAAATACGATCTGATAGTTTCAAATCCGCCTTATGTTGATGCCGAAGATATGGCAAACTTACCCGACGAATTTAAACATGAGCCGGAGCTGGGCTTAGCATGTGGTTTTGACGGCTTGGATCTGGTGCGTAAGATGTTAGTGCAGGCCGGTGACAGGCTGAATGAAAATGGTTTGTTATTTGTCGAAGTGGGCAATTCGCAGATTCATCTGCAGGCCGCTTATCCGGAAATTCCATTTGAATGGATTGAGTTTGCAGCAGGCGGGCATGGTGTTTTTGTGTTAACCAAAGCACAGCTGGATAATATTCACATAGATATTGAAGATTAATTAAGAAAACAGGAAGTAATCATGGCGGGAAGCAGTATCGGTCAATTATTTAAAGTGACCACATTTGGAGAAAGTCACGGTGCAGCCTTAGGTTGTATTGTTGATGGTATTCCACCTAATCTGGAGATTTGCGAGGCAGATCTGCAGCACGATTTAGACAGACGCCGTCCGGGGCAGTCACGTTACACAACCATGCGCCAGGAAGGCGATCAGGTTAAGATCCTATCGGGTGTGTTTGAAGGCAAAACCACCGGCTGCAGCATAGGCTTAATCATTGAAAATACCGATCAGCGCTCTAAAGATTATTCTGCGATTAAAGATCTGTTTCGTCCCGGTCATGCCGATTACACTTATCATCAGAAATATGGGCATCGTGATTACCGTGGCGGTGGCCGTTCCTCTGCGCGGGAAACGGCGATGCGCGTGGCTGCCGGTGCTATTGCTAAAAAATACTTAAAAGAGCAGTTCGGTATTGAAATTCATGGCTATTTAAGCCAGTTAGGTGATATTACCCCAGATACTATTGACTGGAATGAAGTGGAGCAGAATCCTTTCTTCTTCCCGGATGCATCTAAACTTGATGCGCTGGACAGTTATATGCGCGCCTTGATTAAAGAGGGCAATTCCGTCGGTGCCAAAGTTTCGGTTGTGGCATCGGGAGTACCGGTCGGTTTAGGCGAGCCGGTTTTTGACCGTCTCGACGCCGAGCTGGCACATTCCCTGATGAGTATTAATGCGGTGAAAGGGGTGGAGATTGGTGATGGTTTTGCCGTTGCCAGTCAAAAAGGCACAGAGCATCGTGATGAGATGACCCCGGACGGTTTTCTATCCAATCATGCCGGCGGTATTTTAGGCGGTATTTCAACCGGCCAGGATATTATCGCCCATATTGCCTTAAAGCCAACCTCAAGCTTAACCATTCCCGGGCGCACTATTACCGTAGATGGCCAGGCAACGGAGATGATCACTAAAGGGCGCCACGATCCTTGCGTGGGTATTCGCGCCGTGCCGATTGCCGAGGCGCAGATGGCCATCACGCTACTGGATCATGTGCTTCGTCATCGCGCGCAGAATCTGCATGTGACAACCAATACACCGGTTTTAAAATAAGGTTATTGGCATAGCGAAGCGGTTTGCAGGTGCATCTTCAAACCGCTTCGCCATAGAAACCCCTTGCTGTTTAGTCGCTGCAAGGGGTTTTTTAGTTTAACAAGCGCCGGTTAATTGAAGAGTCCGCCGAGTTTTTTCTTCAGTTTCTCTTCCAACTCTTTACTTTTTTCTTCAATCTTCTCCTGTGATTTTTCTTGCAGTTCCTGCTTTTTCTCTTCCAGTTTCTGTTTTTGCTTTTGCAGTTCAGCGTCGGCTTTTGCTTTCAGCTGCTCTTTGAGTGCCCCTTCAGTATCTAAGGCAAACTTAGGCTGAGTAAAAGGTCCTGTAATAAGCAGTGGAATGGTCAGGCCGCTGAGATCCTGCAGCTCTGTTGCTGCATCGCTTTTCGATAAAGGGGTCACGCTTAACTTGTAATTAAGTGACTCCTGCAGAAGATCAGCCAGACCGGCTCCATCAAGACGCATAACGGGTGACAACATTAATAATTTGTTATTGTTGACTATGCCTTTGCTGATATCGAATTGGCCGGTTAACGAAGCGAAATCTGTTTTCTTGATATCCTCTTCGGTCGGTGCCGGCTGACCCGTCAGTTTTGCTTTTAAGCTGCGTAGCTCCTGAGGAATATTAATGCCGTACAGTTCGCCATCGAGTAGCGTAAAATCACCTTTTCCAACTAACCCGGACTTGATTTTACTGGCGGTCAGCCCTTTGCCGCTGGCGGAGAAATTAAAGGCCGTGGTACCGCTGAGCAGATCTATCTGCGCAGCATCGACAAGCAGGGGATGAATTTGTATATCTTTTAGTTGAGTGTCAATTTGATAGCTGTTTGCACCTTTGGCATCGGCTAGCAGGGCATTAACGGTTAATAACCCGTCATATAACTGTGCGGTTAAAGGTTTAATTTGCGCTTGGCCCTGGCTGATTGCAATTGCCGTCTTGATTTCGCCGATTGTCAACTGCTCAGCCTTAATGCCGGCAATAGCCAGCGTGCCTTGCACATCTAAGCCATGCAGAAAGCTTAAATCAGGCTCCTGCTCTGCAGGCGGCGCTGTTTTATCCGCGCTGCTATCGGTTTTTTGTGCTGTTTCTTCCGAAGGAGGCATATAAGGGCTAAGGTCCCAGGTGTTCCCCTGCAGAGTAAAACGGACTTTGGTTTTATCCGCAGCCTGTACAGACAGATCACCTGTTAAGTTAAGATCATCAAGCTGCAGCATAAAATTACTCAGCTTCGCGGTGCTGCTGTTTAAGTCATAGGCAATGTCGCTGCTGATTGAGCTGCTGATCTTGCCGTTGGGCAGATCTGCGCCGCTAAACTCACTCTTTAACTTGAGATCATTAAGCTGTACAGCAGAAAAGTCAGGTGCAACCATTAATTTTGCCTGTAAATCAAGATGGCCATCCATTTCTGCAACCAGCAGCTTGGTGGCAATAGCAAGATCAGTGACTTCGCCGGGGATAAGTTTACCGAGAAGAATATGGTCGATATTGACCTGAGTTGTTGAGCCGGCTTGTAAATCCTGCACTTCTATTTGCGCATTCTTTATCGTCAGGCCTGCCAGCTGCAGTTTACTGGCATCAAAAGCGCCGGATTTTTCCTCGTCAGCTTGTTGCTCTGTCGGCGCAGGGGCTGTAGCAGCCTTTTCAGGAAACATATTATCCAGGTTAGAGCTGCCGTCCTTATTGGTGATCAGGTTTAAAAGCAGGCCATTGACGGTCACTTCGGCAATTTGAATTTCACCTTTAAATAGCGGTAAGACGGCTAACCCGACGGCGGCATTATCTATTTTGGCTAAATGTTCGCGATTAAAACCAGGCGGGTTGTTTAAGGCGATTTCACCGCTGCTAAAACCAAGCTGCGGGAAAAACGTCCAGCCGAGATCGCCCTTAATTAACAGCTCGCGATTAATGTTTTTTTTAACTTGAGCCTGAATCTCTTCCTTATAGTCATTAGGGTCGATGACTATTAATAAGGTTACCATGGCAAGAATAAGCAGGGCGAACAGTCCCGCCAATAATTTAATCAATAGCTTCATCATATAGTCCTTTTAAGTTGCTAACTTATTGTTATGCAATAAAGTGTAACCTGTTTTTAGCAACTTTAAATTATACTAAGCAAAAATAATGTAAAAATGCAGTTTGGCACGACAGTAATTTTTCTCGCCGGGAAGTGCAGCTATTGCGGTATAATCACTGCATAAACTTCACTTGAGATAATCAATTTGTCAGTCAATCATCCATCTGAACTTGTAGAACTTCAAAACACCAATGAGCTTGTGCCTCATTCGCGACTGAAAATCGCGACCTTTAATCTCTTTAATTACCTTGAACCGCCCTTTGCCTACTATGATTTTGAGCGTATCTACAGTGCCGAGCAGTGGCAGAAAAAACAGCGTTGGATTAGTGACTATGTGCATGAGTTTAAACCTGATGTGATTGCTTTTCAGGAGGTGTTCAGTCCAGAATCGCTGCAGGAACTACTGTTACAGCAGGGCTATCCCTACTTTGCCGTAGTGGATAAAGCTGAGGTTATTGATGACTTTATCTGCCGCAGCCCGGTTGTGGCTATCGCTTCGCGCTATCCGATTAAAGAGGTGCAATCACCACAGGCTGATCCTGAGTTGGCGCTTGCCATTGGTTTGCAGGAGGATTTCTCCTTTAGCCGCAGGGTATTGCGGGCAACCGTGGAGCTACCGCATATTGGCGATGTTGATTGCTATGTGGTGCATTTTAAGTCGAAGCGGCCGATGCTGGAATTTGCATATGATGACAGTCTGTCGGCAGAAAAAAATATGCTTGAACAGCTGAAAGCGCAGGTGCTCGGTGGTTGGGGATCGACAGTGCAGCGGGGCAGTGAAGCCGCCCTATTGCAGCTGAATATGATAGCGCGTCGCGAGCAAAGCGGCCTGCCTATGATCTTGATGGGTGATTTTAATAATACCCTGAGCGATGGCATTCTGTCCCATCTGCTCACCGATTCTCTGCGTTTTGCTGCAACAGAGGAAAGGGCTGCTTTGCTTGGCAAATATCTGTTAAAGGATGCCTGGGATCTGTATCAGGCCAGCGTTGATGACGGCCAGCCGCTAATACGTAAAGCGACCCATTATTTTGGTGAAACAAGTTCGGTGCTCGATTATATCTTACTCTCCTGCGAGTTTGATGCCTGTTGCCAGTCCAGTCTGTTTGAGGTCAGTGCATACCATACCTATGATCGCCATTTAATCAATCCGATCTTTGCCCGTGATGGTGAAAGTACCGATCATGGCATAGTGTTAATTACCTTGACCTTGCGCTCTTAACGCGATTGCATCTAAATAAAGATGCCCGTAAAGCAGATTTTTGCGGGCATCTTTTATTTCTGTCGCAGAGTTTACTGGCGAACGCCCTCAACATGCAGTTCCATATCCACATAGCTTGCCGGGCCCATTACCGTAATGCCGAAATCAGCTAGCTGTAAACGCGTTGTTCCCTGAAAACCTGCGCGGTATCCGCCCCAGGGATCTTTACCTGCGCCGATAAAGTTGGCATCAATGGTGATAGGTTTGCTGACACCATGCAGGGTCAAATCACCGTCAATAGCAAAACTGCCGTCCTCTTTTGCGCTGACCTTGCTGCTGCTAAAGGTGGCCGTGGAAAATTTTCCGGCATCAATAAAATCACTGCTTTTAATATGCTTATCACGCTCGGCATGGTTGGAATCCAGGCTGCGAGTATCGACATTGACCGTGACTTTAGAGGCTTCGATATTGTCGGCATCGAAGCTAAACTGCCCGTCAAACTTGTTAAACCGTCCTTGAATAAAACTGTAACCTAAGTGACTGACTTTAAAATTGATTGAAGCGTGGGCGCCAGCGGTATCAATAGTATAATCGGCAGCGTTAACTGCAATCGGCATCAGCATAGCAGTGCTTAGCGCAGCTGTTAAAAGTGATCTCTTCATTATCAAACTCCTATTTGTGCTTCATGGAAAGCATTTTCTTCAGTGTATTGTCTTTGTTAATAAAGTGGTGCTTTAAGGCGGCGAGCGCATGCAGCGAGGCTAATCCAATCACAGTCATGGCAAGGTAATAATGCACTTGGCCGGCAATATCCTCCTGGTTTTCAATCACAGAGCCCAAACCGGGAATTGAAAACCAGTTGAACACGGCAATGGCACGGCCATCTGCGCTGGAAATCATATATCCGGAGATGAACAGGGCAAACAGCAATAAGTATAGTAAATGATGCACCAGTTTTGCCGTCACTTTCTCCCAGGCCTGGCCCTCAATGCGCGGACTTTTAGTGCAGGCTTTCCAGAGCAGGCGAAACAGGGTAAGGGCAAATAGGCACAACCCCACAGATTTGTGCCAATGAGGCGCGAGCTTATACCACTCGCTGTAATAGTTCAGCTCAACCATCCATAGGCCCAAAGCAAATAAGCAGATAATCAGCAGTGCTGAAAGCCAATGCAGCAGTTTTGCGGTGCGGTTGTATTGCTTTACTGTGTTTGCCATTGAATCACCTTTTTCTTAAAAGCCATGTTAACAATTAGGCCCTAATTAACATTATGTTTATTGTAGATGATCTTTTCAATAATTAAATACACAGCAAGGAAATGCTTTAGCTAACGAGATTGCTGCACAAATCCTATCGCTATCAGTTAGATGCAGGGAAGGCGATCTCTTGCTGAGATTCAAGCCAGGGCGGGTATTTTTCCATCACCGAGTGAAACAGTGCGCTGTTGCTAAAGTCAGTTAACCATCTTTGCAGGTTCGCAAAGGGGCTGTTGGTAAAGCGGCTTTGGTCAACGGCAGCAAACTGGCGAACAAAGGGAAAGATGGCGCAATCTGCCAGGCTTATTCGTTCTCCGAATAGGTAAGAAGAAGCGAGTAATCTATGCTCTAATTTAAATAAAAACTCTTCCCCCTGTTGGCGGTAATAATCCGCGCTGTGTTGTGGAAAGCGATCCGCATATTTGTATCTGTCCAGCCATTTTTTAAATTCAAAATCATTTTCATCAATTAAATTCAGCATCGCCAGTAAATCTGCGTTTAACCAGGCGTCCGGGTCGGATTTTTCCAATGCCCAAACCATAATATCCAAACTTTCATCAAGTACGCTGCCGTCCTCCAGGACTAAAACCGGCACCGTTCCCTTTGCTGAGCTTGCGAGCAGCGCTGGCGGTTTATTTTTTAAGACAACCTCGCGTAATGCCACCGGCTGCTGGCTGTAGGCAATAGCCAGGCGGGCACGCATCGCATAAGGGCAACGACGGAAGGAATAAAGTATATTGGCCATAACAGCTCCTAAATAAATGTTTTTTATAAAGTAACGGCAAGTGCTTATCTTAGCAAGTATTGTGTTTTTGTTTAGCGAACCAGTGCGATGGTCATTACTTATTATTAAGAAGGAAGTTATGAAAGCTTTTGTCTGGAAGAGTTATTTTGTAACAGGGATTGAAGAGGTTGACGAGCAGCATCTTTACCTGGTTGAATTAGTGAATAAATTTGCTAAGTTATTTGCAAATAATCAGCTCTGTCTAGAGGATATTGAACATGTATTTTCAGAGCTCAAAGAATATGCAGATTACCATTTTCAGGAAGAAGAGCTGCTAATGAAAAAGTCGGGGGTGGATGCAGCTTCTTTAACTGAGCATATTGCTGCACATCAGGATTTTTTAGCAAAAGTGCTGGTGCTCCACGATGCTATGCTGGCGGGTAATGCTGCGGCGGCAAAACACCTTTTAGATTTTTTAAGTAATTGGCTGGTTTACCATATGTTAGGTATGGATCAACAGATGGCCAGGCAGCTTAAAGCCATCGAACAGGGCTGCACTGCCGAGCAGGCTGTTCAGTCAATGGATGACGCAGTTGATAGTGCGACTGCCGCGTTATTAACAGCTTTGAACGCTTTATTTGAGCAGGTATCGGAGCGCAATACCGAGCTGCAGCGCTTAAATCAGACCCTGGAAATGAAAGTCTTACAACGCACTCAAGCCTTGCAGGAAGCTAATCAACAACTTGAGCAGCTGTCAATGACAGATCCGTTAACCAACTTGCCGAATCGACGTTATGCGCTGGCGCATCTGTCTAAATTATGGCAAGAATCAGTACAAAAAAATAGCGCGCTTTCCTGTTTAATGATTGATGCCGATCACTTTAAAGAAATTAACGATAGCTACGGGCATGATGCCGGCGATAAGGTACTGATTGAACTAACGCGGTTGTTAAAGCAAAATCTGCGCAGCGATGATGTACTGTGCCGTTTAGGCGGAGACGAATTTTTAGTGATTTGTGAAAATACTGATTTTGCCGGTGCCACGCAGCTCGCACAGCTGCTCTGTGACGCAGCGGCGCAGTTAAAAGTGGCCGTTGCCGGGGGGGCCTGGCAGGGCAGTGTCAGTATTGGCGTGGGCAGTAAACAAGATAATATGCAGGAGATGAATGAGCTGATTAAGATGGCAGACCAGGGCGTGTACCTGGCGAAAGAAGCCGGAAAAAACTGTGTCAGAATGGTCAGCTAAGCTTTGTTTACTTGTTTTTTTCCAGGCGCGCCTGTTTAATAATCTGCCAGGAAGAGGATAAAAACAGGCTGGCTAAGATAAGCGCAACCATTAAGTCCGGAAGCGCACTGTTGCTCATCCAAACAGCGGAAGCGGCGAGCAATACCACCAGATTACCGATTGCATCATTGCGGCTGCATAACCATACCGAGCGCACATTGGCATCGCCGTCTTTATATTTCATCAGCAGTAATACGCTGATAATATTGGCAGCAAATGCCATGATGGCAATGCTGCCCATCACATAAGCATTAGGGGTATTGAGTATAAACAGACGGTACAGGGTTGAACTGAATACCCAGAAAGCCATCACTAACAGGCTGTAACCTTTAAAGAGTGCGACATTACTGCGCAGAGTCAGAGATTTACCTATCACCCATAAACTGATAGCGTAGGTAAAGGTATCGCCTAAAAAGTCTAAGGCATCGGCCTGTAATGCCTGTGACTGCGCACCTATACCGGCACTCATCTCAACCACAAACATTAAGCCATTGATGGCGATGACCCATAGTAAAGCACGTTTGTAAGCTGCGCTTATGCCGGTGAAATTATGGTTATTTGAGCAACATCCCGCCATTTTTCCTCACTTTCTAATTTGCCTTTATAATTAATTATAATAGAACCTCTAGTTACTAGAGGTTCAAGCTTTTATTGAAATTAATCGGAGTGTATGAGATGTCGCCATTGACTATCGGAAAACTCGCCAGGCTCAGTCACTGCAAAATCCCCACTATTCGCTATTATGAACAGATTGCTATTTTGCCGCAGGCTGAGCGCAGTGAGGGCAATCAGCACAGGTATCATGATATACATCTGCAGCGGCTTAAGTTTATCCTGCATTGCCGTGCATTAGGTTTTAGTCTTGATGAGATCAGGCAGTTAATCCATCTGCAGACATGTACAGATCACGACCCCCATGAAGCACATCAAATTGCAGAAAAACACCTTAAAGATGTGCTGTTGAAAATCCAGCAGCTGCAATCGCTGGCGGATGAGTTACAGTCTATAGTTAATAGCTGCAACTCCGACTCGCCGCATCGATGCAATATTTTGTCGGTGTTAAATGAAACCTGATATCGGCAGTTTCGTGTATTGAGGCCTGTTATTTATTATTACTGTGGAGGCTGCATATTGGTTTAGCTGAATAGCAAAAAGCGAAGCACCTATTTAAGACTATTATTATCGAGCTCAGCCTGCCATAACCTTTCAAATTCCATCATTTTTAGGTGTTTCTTCGATTGCTTATGCTCAATTTCATCCTGCTCTGTTGAAAAAGGTCCGGCCCGGCAAGCGGTGCAGTAATGACTGCCCTGATATTGCGCGGCCTGCAGTTCTTTTACCATAGGATGATTTTTTTGCCTGCTCCACACATAAGTCAGTCCTTTGGTATCTTTAACGTGTTTATCGCGGTCGACATTACGTATCTTGTAACCGGGAAACATGCCGATATCAAAAGGGATTGAACCTAAGTAATGAATATCGGTTTGCTGATGCAGGGCATTTTCAATATTCCATTGCCGATAGGGTTTGACATCTTTAGAAGTGATAAAGCACAGTTGTTGCCCCTTAGGATCGAGAAAATGGTTGAATGAATTAAGCAAAAAACTGCGTAATAAACGGCGGTTTAGTATATTGGGATTAAGTTTGCTGCAACGTTGTTTATATTCATTAAAAGAGCTGAAAGCCGGTAATAACGGGAATTGAAAGATCACCACATCAAAACTGTTTTTGTTTAAACCGGCCCAGGAGTTTTGATTGCAGATATCCACTTCAAAGACAACGGGAATATTTTCCGCCTTGAGCTGCTGATAAAAAAGATCACCATATTTTCCGGACAGGGTCGCCAACGAATCATAAACAGTTGCGGTTAAAGAAGCTGGCTGGTGGTTTTTTAATAAGGCGTTGGAGAAGGAGAGGTCTCCATCGCCTATGGTTAATATTCGCCATTTTTTATTAATAATCATGCTTGATAGTTATGCCAGTTAGGTTGGTTTTAATAATTTTACATTTTTATAGAGCTGCTGGCATGCAAAATTCATTATCGGTTGCTGCTATTGAGAAATCTTTACTGTCTTGGGATCGATTCCATATTGACTGGCCAAATATTGCAGGTAGCTGAGATCTTCACACATGCTTTTGCCCGGCTCATCGGAAATCTTTGCCACCGGCCTGCCGTTGGCGGCAACCACTTTAATAACGATATCGAGGGGGATATTACCGACATCGTTCATCAGATTGGTGCCGATGCCAAAGGAGATTTTAGCGCGCCCATTGAAGCGTTTCCAGATTTCCAGCATACGTGGAAAAGTTAAGGAATCGCTAAAGACCAGCGTTTTAGTGAGCGGATCAATACCCATCTGTTGATACATTCGCAGCGCCTTTTCTCCCCAGACAAATGGACAGCCGCTGTCGTGACGCAGACCATCATAGAGCTTGCCAAAGTAGGGATCGGAAAAGTCGCGAACAAAGGAGTCCATTGAATAGCAGTCGGTCAGGGCAATGCCTAAGCGGCCGCGATATTCCTGTACCCAAGCTTCCAGGGCCGCTTTCTGAGCATCGGCGAGCCGCGTCACCGCCTGCCAGCACTGCAGCCATTCATGCGCCATGGTGCCGATCGGTAATAAATCCAGGGTGCGGGCAAAATGCAGGCTGCTGGTACCGGCAAAATACTCAGGGATTTGCTGTTTAAGGGTGAGCAGCACCTCTTTCTGCCAGGCCTTGCTGGCGCGACGCCGCGTACCAAAATCGACAAAATTAAAACCGGGCAGCTCATGTTCAGCTTTCAGTAGTGCAATATTTTCCGCCAGCTTTTGTCGTGCCCGCGTCAGATCAAAGCCGTCACAATGCACAAAGGTATGCAGTTCGCTGATAATGGCCAGCGCATAGATTTCCAGCAGGGCGACATGGAGCAACGGGCCGCGAAAACGCAGGTTAAGATCTGCACCTTTTGCATGTAAATGAACAAAACGCATGTTCACTTTAAATATACGCAGAAACTCAACAAAATCGCTTTTTATAAAGGGAAACCCGGCCAGGTAATCAAGCTCTTGATCAGTAAAGGAGAGGGTGCAGACATGCTCAAGCTGACGGTGTATTTCCGGAATAAGCATCGCCAAATCAAAACCGTTACGGTTACGGCAGGCAAATTTCCATTCGACATCGACACTGCGAAACTCCGTGGTATGGTAGTAAGCCTGCAGCATGGTGATCTTGTACAGATCTGTATCCATCAGGCTGTCAATCAGCCAGTGCTCCAGTTTTTTGCCGATCATAGCAACTCCAATTCAGTACTGTTGCTGATCAGCTGTGCGCCTGCATCGCGCATTGCTGCGCAGGCTGTTTTAGTAGATTCGCTGTCCACGCCACGACAGGCACCGAGATTAACGATGACTTGAAACCCAGCCCGGCAGAGTTGTAGTACCGTGCTTTTAACGCAGTAATCTGTCGCCAGACCACCAACAATAACTACTGCTATGCTGTGCTGCTGCAGCCATTCAATGGCCCCGGTACTTTCACTTTCAGCAAGATCATGATAACAGGCGCCATAAGGGTGCTTGACTGGATCACTGCCTTTTGTAATCAATAGATCATAATCCTTTTCACTCGGTAAACCGGGAATAAGCCGGTTACCTTCAGTACCGATAACGCAGTGCGCCGGCCACTTGATATCTAAACTCGCATATTCTCCGTTGACCGGGCTCATAATTTCCTCTGGCGAGTTGGCAATCCAGGGAGCTTGCGCAGGATGGCAGTCTTTACTGACCAATCGGTAGCGGGCAAACTGCGCTTGTGCATTTAACTCATCAGCAATCAGCTCGCCTTCGTTCACCGGCAGTTCATCGGGACATAAAGGCGTAAAACCGCGCTGCGGGTCGACATCAAAACTGGCAGTAATAGACTTTTCAATTTTGAGCATAG
>JBFGZH010000010.1:0-22791 GCA_041586895.1 Psychromonas sp.
CCAGGGCTTCAGCTGTGCGATATATGTGCTAACAAATAATAGCACGGGTGAAGCCGCGGCCCCAATTGTAGTAATTTACTGAACAATGACTTAATTCAATCAATCATAATTAATGAGTCAAGGTACTAGTGCAGTGTTCTGCAGCAGTCTTTTAGGACAGGTTTTGCTCGCCGCCAAAGGCATCTATGATAGCCGGTACTAATTGTTTAATTTCACCCGTCATTAAGGCAAAGTCGGCATCAAAACGCGCTGCAAAATCATCGTTATCAATATCTTCGTTCTGCTCCTGCAGTACATCGGAAAACTTAAGGCGCTTTAGAGCAAACTCTTCACTAATAATAAAGGAGATACTATCTGCCCAGTTAAGTGCTAATTTTGTGACAAATTTATCGGCAGCAAGGTGATTCTTTATTTCATCGGACAGTAGATCCTGCTGTTTACAGCGAATAATACCGCCGCCCTCTAAGGCGGAGCATAATTCCGCTTCATCCTCTAAAGCAAAGTTAGCGGGAATATTACCTTCTGTTAACCAGTCGGTCATCACCACATCCGCCTGGTTTTTAAGTTGAATCGGCACAACAGGCAGACTGCCCAGGGTTTTACGCAGCAGCGAAATCAGCTCCTCTGCCTTACGCGTACTCGAAGCATCCACGTAGAGCATATCGCTTTCAGGATCAATCCAGGCAAAGGTTTGTGAGGTGCGGCTGAAGGCACGCGGCAAGAGCTGCATGACGATCTCTTCTTTTAAACTGTCTTTCTCTTTTTTCTTGAGCGCTCGACCCTGCTCAAGCTCAATGGCTTCAACGCGTTCATTCAACTGATCTTTGATAACACCGGCCGGTAACATTTTTTCCTCTTTTTTAAGGCAGATCAGAATCTGTTTGCCGGCAAGGTGGGTATACATGGAGCCCGATTTTCCCATCGGAAAGACCCAGCCAAGTTTAGAGATATCCTGGCTACCGCAGCTTTTAAATTTAAATTCTTCAAGATTTCTTTCTAATGCTTCAGCGTCTTGCTCAAGGGGACGGGTAAAGCGGTAAACTTGTAGGTTTTTGAAAAACATGGAATGCACCTTGTAAAGATAAAAAGAAATAGACCCAAACTCATTGACTTTATAAACCTGCATCTTTAATTTGGTTTGAGTTATTAAAAATAAAACGAGAGTGTAAATGATTTTTGTCTCAATCGGCAAAAGTTCTCTGTTTTTTTTTAAAATGCTCTTTTTATTGCAGTTTTAAGGGCAGTTAGCAGCGCTTGTAATATAAGTGTCACAATCTCTGGTAATACTACAGCCACTTAGAATAGAGAATTAACAGGTAAACTTAAATGGCGAGTCGTATTTTAGTTGTCGAAGATGAAGCAGCAATTCGAGACATGCTGTGCTTTGTGCTTGATAAGCATGGCTATGAAAGTAGTGAAGCGGAAAGTTATCAGAAGGCGTTGCTGCAATTGCAGGAGCCTTATCCGGATCTTATTTTGTTGGACTGGATGTTTCCCGGTGGCAGCGGTATTAAATTATTACAACACTTGAAACAGGATGAAATTCTGCGGCAAATTCCGGTGATCATGTTAACGGCTCGCGGTGAAGAAGAAGATAAAATACGCGGCCTGGAAAGCGGTGCCGATGATTACATTACCAAACCCTTTTCTCCCAAGGTACTGATGGCACGCGTAAAGGCGGTGTTGCGTCGAGTGAATCCAACGTCCCTCGATGATTCCCTGGAAGTCGGACCGCTGAAGTTAGATCCCGTTGCGCATCGTGCCACGCTGGCGGACGAACCCCTGGTGATGGGGCCTACAGAGTTTAAATTACTGCACTTTTTTATGACTCATCCGGATAGGGTTTACAGCCGTGAACAGTTATTAAATAATGTCTGGGGAACCAATGTTTATGTCGAAGATCGTACCGTCGACGTGCATATTCGCCGTTTACGTAAGGCCTTATTGGATCATGAGTTTTTAGTACAGACAGTGCG
This sequence comes from Psychromonas sp., assembly GCA_041586895.1. Lineage (GTDB taxonomy): Bacteria > Pseudomonadota > Gammaproteobacteria > Enterobacterales > Psychromonadaceae > Psychromonas. The sequence continues at coordinate 1,977 of JBFGZH010000010.1, forward strand.
TGGAGCGGGGTATCGTTTCTCAACACGCTCATAACAGTTAGAGTAATTAATTTGAAAACATATACCTGGAAAGAGCTGATATGGGCATTAGTGCTTATTTACCTGCCAATTTTAATTATTGGCTCGCTGTTTAATTGTTTAACCGAGCTGCTGCTGGTTTCTTTTTTCGTGCATATTATTTGGCATTACTATTACCTTAAAAAATTAAATAACTGGTTATGGAACAGTAAAAGCACCATTTTACCCGATGGCCAGGCCGAGTGGGAGGACGCGTTTGTCGGTATTCATAATATGCAGCACCGTCACCGCAAACGACGTAAGAAACTGGCCAGTGTGATCAGCCGTTTTCGAGAAGGCTCGGAAGCCCTGCCGGATGCGGTGGTGGTTTTTCATAAAAATGGCGAGATTATCTGGTGCAACCGTCTGGCGCAAGTACACTTAGGTTTTAAATGGCCTGATGATGGCGGCGATAATATTACCAATCTGATCCGTAGTCCGCTATTTGTCGAATATTTAAAAAATGGAGATTACCATGAGCCGCTGGATCTGCTTTCACCTATCAACCTGGAAAAAGTCTTAGAGTTTCGTGTCATGCCCTATGCCAAACATCAGCGTTTACTGATCGTACGCGATGTGACCGCCTACCGGCAAATCGATGAGGTGCGCCGTGTTTTTGTCGCCAATGTTTCCCATGAGCTGCGCACGCCATTAACGGTTTTACAGGGCTATATTGAAATGCTGGGTATGCATGCGCAAGGGGATTCCAGCCAAAGCAAGGCGCTCAGCGTACTTGAGCAGCAGACCGAGCGCATGTGTGCATTAGTGGAGCAGTTAATGGTGCTGTCTAAGATTGAAAGCGCGCCCGTTATCGATTTAGACGAGCAGGTTAATGTTGCGGCGCTGCTGTCACAGATTGAAGAGGAAGCTTTAGCCTTAGGTAAGAAAAAATCGCTGCAGATACAATTTAAAATAGCTAAAGACTTGCAGCTGTTCGGTAATGAGATGCAGCTGCGCAGTGCCATGGCAAACTTAGTGCATAACGCGGTTAAGTACACGCCGAAGAATGGCAAAATCAGCATCGAATGGTCTCCCTGTGAGCAGGGGGCTTATTTTGCGGTGAGCGATAACGGTGAAGGTATTGCTGCTGAGCACATTTTACACCTGACCGAACGCTTTTATCGCGTTGATCAATCCCGCTCGCGCGATACCGGTGGTTCAGGGCTGGGCTTGTCGATAGTCAAACACGTGTTGTCTCATTACGATAGCGAATTAATGATTAACAGCAGGCTGGGTCAAGGCAGTGTCTTCTCCTTTATTATTCCTAATAGCTACCTGGTTAACTCCGGGCCTGTAAAAGTTAAGCCGTAGCTGCCTGTTAGCGCTTTTCTTACTTTGACCTCGTTGCCATGCTCTGCATAAAAACGAGGTGGTTGCTGTTCTTTTCTTGCATGTGCTTCAATTTATTGCTGATATTCCGCTACAATAGGAAAAAACAGGAGCAGGAAGAGATTATGAAAAACAGAAAACTTGCCAATAAATTAGATCAACTGTTAGAGATCCATCAGTTTAAAGATTATTGCCCGAACGGTTTGCAGATTGAAGGTGTCGAAGACGTTAACAAGATCATCACCGGTGTCACAGCCAGTCAGGCGTTAATTGATGCGGCCATTGCCGAGGGCGCCGATGCGCTTTTAGTGCACCATGGTTTTTTCTGGAAAGGAGAAAGCCAGGAGATTGTCGGTATGAAATATAAGCGCATTAAGGCGCTGCTGGATAACGGCATTAATCTCTATGCTTACCATCTGCCGCTGGACGTGCATCCGGAACTGGGCAATAACGCGCAGCTCGCCAGGTTGCTGGGCATTACCGACAGGCGCCCATTAGAGCCCTGGGATAAGCGCAGTGTCGGTCGCGTCGGTAAGTTTGAGCAGGCGCTCACCGCTGAGCAATTAGCGGCGCGTATTGAATCGCTTTTATCACGCCAGCCATTACATATTGATGGCGGTAAAGAAGCGATTAAAAGCATTGCCTGGTGTACGGGAGGCGGACAGGATTATATCACTATTGCCGCCGAGCAGGGCATCGATGCTTTTATCAGTGGCGAGATTTCCGAGCGTACCGTGCATATCGCCCGGGAAATGGGCATCCATTATTATGCTGCCGGGCACCATGCCACTGAACGTTATGGCGTACAGGCGCTGGGCGAGTGGCTAGAAGGTGAATTGGAACTGGATGTTAAGTTTATCGATATCGACAATCCGGTTTAGTTGAAAAATAATAGGGATAAAAAATGCAGCCACTTTTGACGCAGATCGTTACCGCTGTCGGCCAGGTATTATTGGGTAAAGAGCAGCAGGTTAAGCTGGCTGTTGCCTGTCTGATTGCGAAAGGACACTTGTTACTTGAAGATCTGCCGGGCATGGGTAAAACCACCCTGGCGCATTGTCTGGCTAATGCGCTGGGATTACAGTATCAACGCATGCAGTTTACCAGCGATCTCCTGCCTGCAGATATCCTCGGTGTGGCGGTCTTTGATAAAAAACAATCGGCGTTTCAGTTTCATCCCGGGCCGATCTTTACGCAATTATTGCTGGCCGATGAAATTAACCGCAGCACCCCGAAAACACAAAGTGCGCTGCTTGAAGCAATGGAAGAGGGACAGGTAACGATTGAGGGAGAAACGCGTGCTTTGCCCGCTCCTTTCTTTGTCATTGCCACACAGAATCCGTTATCGCAATCGGGTACCTTTATGCTGCCCGAATCTCAGCTGGACCGCTTTTTAATGCGCTTGAGTTTAGGTTATCCCGATCACCAGTCGGAGCGGTTATTGCTGCAGGGGGTGGATCCGCGCAGCCGTATCAGTACTATGCAGCCTGTGGTAACGCCTGCACAACTGGCCGATTTACAAAGCCAGGTGGCGGCAGTGCGCTGCAGTGAAGCGCTGCTCGATTATGTGCAGAATCTGGTCGCATTGACGCGAACCGATGGCCGCTTTAGCTATGGATTGTCGCCGCGTGGAGCGCTGGCCTGGTTGAGTGCCGCCAAGGCCTGGGCATTGTTGGCCGGGCGTGATTATGTGATTCCGGAAGATATTCAGGCTGTCGCGCCTGCCGTGCTCGGTCATCGCGTGCGCGGCACCGCGGTTGAAGAGGACCATGAGCATAGTGACCTTGTGAGTTATCTGCTTAACTCTGTGGCGGTACTGGCTTAAATGCGCTTAAGCCGTTCGCGGGTGAAAAAAAGCGCCGCTAAACGCACCTCAAGCGCTGCTCATAGCGATCGCCAGGCGAGCCGCTGGCAGCAGCTCTTTTTTCGCTGGTTAGACAAACGGGTAGCGCGCGCGCAAAGTATCACCTTAACGCGGCGCAATTTATTTATATTCCCCACTGCAACGGGGTTTGCTTTTTTGCTCTTGAGTTTTGTTTTGTGGCTACTGGGAAGCAGTTATCAAAACAATCTGGTCCTGGCGTTAAGCTATCTGCTGATCAGTCTGCTCGTCGTCGCTATCTTTCATACCTATGCCAATTTAGCCGGGCTGCAGGTTAAGGTGCTGGGCGCCAAACCAGCCTTTGCCGGAGAAAGCGTGCATTTTATTTTACAGGTGCAGGGCAAGCGCGGCAAAAGCTATGACAACCTTATGATTCGCTGGTGGAATGGTGAGGCGGCCAGTTTTGATTTTACAGGGGAGCAGCCCGGGCAAATCCAGGTGGCTGTTCACGCAGCCCGGCGCGGCTATCTGCAGCCCGGCAAACTGCTGATTGCAAGCCGCTTTCCTCTGGGCCTTATTCGTTGTTGGAGTTGGTTAAACCTCGATGCCCGTGCCCTTATTTTTCCTAAACCCTTAAAAACGGATTTTTCTAAACAAGCGCTTGCTGACAATGACAGTGCGCATGGCGAGCAGCTTGCTAAAGGTGATGAGTTTGCCGGTTTAAAGGAATACCGTGCCGGCGATCCGGTCAAACACATCGCCTGGAAGCACTATGCACGTGAGCAGGGCTTGTATTGCAAGGAGTATAGCAGTGCGCGCAGCAGCGATAGCTGGTTAGAGTGGCTGCATTTTCCGCACCTTTCTCCCGAAGATAGACTCAGCGCGCTCTGTTATTGGGCTCTGCAGTTTGAGCGTTCAGGGATCGCCTATGGTTTACGCTTACCGGGCAAACAATTACCGCCGGCATTAAGTCATGAGCATCGTTTAACTGTCCTTTCGGCACTTGCGTGCTTTGATATTCAGCAGGATGGGGATTGACTATGGATTCCTCCAGTGCAGCGGTTGCGCAGCAAAACCTGCTCCGCCATCAAAGTTTACTGTGGCTGATTGCCGCGCAGGGTGCGGTGATCCTGCCTTTATTATTGCGGCTGCCGCTATGGCTGTGGTTACTCTGGCTGGGAGCCCTAGTCTGGCGCCTGCGTATTCATGCCGGCAAGTTTAATTACCCGTCCTCTATCAGCAAGTTGCTACTCAGTGGTCTCTGTCTTGGCGCTTTGATTTTCTCCTATCGCGGCGCTTTGGGGGTACAGGCGATGGTCGCCTTTCTGGTCTTTGCCTTTGTGCTTAAACTATTGGAGCTGCGTACTCGAAAAGATGCTTTAGTACTGCTGTTTATCGGCTTTATTGCCGTTGCCGCGCAGTTCCTGTTTGTACAGTCGCTTTGGGCTACATTATACGCTATCGCCTCCTGCCTTGTGCTGATCTGCGCCTGGCAGACGCTTTACTTGAGCCGACCGTTGTCTCTGCCGGCTCAGTTTAAAGGGAGCAGCGCCTTGCTCGTGCAGGCCATTCCCCTGATGGTCGTTATGTTTGTGATCATACCGCGAATCGGGCCGTTGTGGCGAACGCCTTTGTTCCAGGGAGCAGCGCAGACAGGTTTTAGTGATTCCTTAGCTCCGGGGGATATCGGCAATTTAGTGCGCGCCAAGGGCACCGCGTTCAGGGTTAACTTTAATGGCGGGCAAACGCCGCCAGTAAGTGGAATGTATTGGCGAGGCTTAGTGTTAGACAGCTTTGATGGCAGAGCATGGCGATTAAACAGCCAATGGCAACGCCCCCGCGCCATTAAGCCAGAGCAAACGAGCGCTGCAGATATACTTCACTATGAGATGATGGTTGAGCCGCATCATTACCAGTGGTTATTTGCCTTAGCTGAGCCGGTTAAAATCAGCTCTATGAGTTTTCCGGCAGGCATAACCCAGGACGGGCTGATCGCAACGCGCCAGCCGCTCAGTGCCCGTCTGCAATACAGTGTTGCCAGCATGGCGGCATCATCCCTGCAATGGCCTGAGCTATCTGCGCAGCAACACCGACAGCTCACAAGTCTGCCACAGGGCTATAACCCGCAGACCCTTGCTCTGGCAGCAAGTTGGCGGCAGGAGACAAGCTCGCCGCTTGCTTTAATCGCTAAGGCGCTGGCCTGGTATCAACAATCCTTTTATTACACCCTGCAGCCTGCTCTTTTAGGAAAGCATAGCGTCGACGATTTCTTATTTACGACTAAACGCGGCTTCTGCGAGCATTTTGCCAGTAGTTTTGCTGTTTTGATGCGCGCTGCAGGCGTGCCGGCCCGTGTGGTCGTCGGCTATCAGGGCGGGACATACAATGCCTTAGAGGATTATTGGCTGGTGACGCAGGCCGATGCGCATGCCTGGGTGGAAGTCTGGTTGAATGGCCGCGGCTGGCAGCGCGTCGATCCGACCAGCGCTGTCGCTCCGCAGCGTGTCGAGCAGGGCATTAATAATGCACTGACAGCGACGGAGCGCGAGCTGATTGCCGCCGGCCAGTTGACAGCACCAGCCTGGCTAAACAGTTTACGGCAGCGCTTAGATGCGACTAATTACCTGTGGAGCCGTTGGGTGTTGAGTTATAACGCGGACAAGCAAAAGCAACTGTTACAGCGGCTGTTGGGCGGTGGTGATCCATGGCGTATAGGATTGGCATTTATCTGCCTGATGAGCTTGTTGCTGGCACTTTATACGCTGCTTGTTATTCGCCCTAAATGGCAAAGAGGTACGCCACTGCAGCGGGCAGTGAACAAATTTGCACGGACTTGTCAGCGCTGGGATATGCACAGAAAGCCGAATGAAAGCATTGCCCGCTTTGCCATGCGCCTTGCCGTAAAGCAGCCGGAGCTTGCCGCCAGCTGCCAATCTCTTGCTGAAATATCAGAGCGTACTCTGTATGCCGCTGACGGTCACAGTGAAGCCGATTTAATCAGCGCCTTAAGGCGATTTCCCAAGCCTGCGCAATAAAGCGCCTGCTGTTTGAATATAATTGCCGCGAAACGGATAAATATCCATGAAAAAGCCTTTCCGTGTTTGAAACTCGTCAGGCTTTTCCTTATTATGCGTATAGCAAATTTACAACTCTTATAGCAAACCTCCTTATTAGCAGCTTTAAGTTGTTTGCTACAGATCTGCAGATAAACAATATCAAATCATTTAGGGAATAAAAATGACAACATATAACATTGCATTGCTTGCTGGTGACGGCATCGGTCCGGAAGTAATGAAAGAGGCGGTTAAAGTCTTAAAACTTGTTGAACAGCGCAATGAAGACGTTAACTTTGAATTAAACGATGTATTATTCGGTGCCGCCGCTTATTTCGCAACAGGTAAAGCATTTCCTGAAGAAACCAAAGCTGCTTGTGATAAAGCCGATGCGATTCTTAAAGGTACTATCGGTCTTAACCACGAAGATTCTAAAAAAATTCCAGTCGATGAGCAGCCTGAGCGTGGTGCATTATTACCACTGCGTCGCCGTTACAACACCTACGCTAATTTCCGCCCGGTTTACCTGCCAAAAGGTCTGGCGCACTTTTCTCCATTAAAAGAATCGGTTATCGGTGAAGGCATCGATATTATGATCATCCGTGAATTAGTGGGTGGTTTATACTTCGGTGAAAAGAATACCGGTACCGATGAAAATGGTAAACGTTTTGTCCGTGAAGTACTGGAATATGATGAAGATCAGATTCGTCAAATCATTAAAGTGGCTTTTGACGTGTCGATGAAGCGTAAAAAAGTACTGCATAATATCCACAAATCAAACGTGCTGAAATCAAGCGTGCTGTGGAATGAAATTGTTGAAGAAGAGAGCAAAAACTACCCGGAAGTTGAAGTTAAACATATCCTGGTTGATGCCGCTGCCACTTACCTGTGCTTAAACCCGGGAATGTTTGACGTGATGGTGATGGAAAACATGTTCGGTGATATCCTAAGTGACCAGGGGGGCGGTATTCTTGGCTCACTAGGTCTGATGCCATCAGCTTGTAAAGGTCCTGAAAAATCATACTACGAACCTTCACACGGCAGTGCACCGGATATCGCCGGTAAAGGTATTGCTAACCCGTACTCAATGATCGGCTCTGTGGCATTAATGCTGGAAATGAGCTTTGGTATGGAAAAAGAAGCGAAGAACCTGTGGGCTGCGATGCAGAGCGTATTCGAAAAAGGTTACTCAACATCAGATCTTTCTAAAGAAGGTGAAGCTGACCTGGTTAGCACAGCTGAATTTGGTGATATGGTGTGTGCTGAACTGGCAAAAATGCCGGTTGCATAATTAAAGCAGCGTAAAAATACTTAAACTTTAAAGCCACGTTAAAGCGTGGCTTTTTCGTTTTTAACCACTAGAGATATAGAATGGCCCTTAAACCGACGATTTTTAAAATGAATATCAACCTTGCGGATCTTAACCATGATCGTTACGACACGCTTAATCTGACCGTTGCCCAGCATCCTTCAGAAACGCCTGAGCGTATGATGGCAAGGGTGATGGCCTATTGCTTGAATGTGCAGGAGTTTTTAAGTTTCAGCACCGGCCTGTCGGTGGCAGAGGATCCCGATATCTGGGCGAAAAGTTTAGCGGATGAATTTTTGCTGTGGATTGATGTTGGCGAACCGGCATTTGCGCGTATTAAAAAAGCGCGCCGTCAGGCACAAGCCGTTAAGGTTTACAGTTTTAACAGTAAATCAAATGTCTGGTGGCAGCAGTCACAGAGTGATTTTGCCACACTTGCTGTTGAAGTTTATCAGTTTGACTTTGCCCAGATTCAGGCATTAGCCAAGCTGCTGAAACGTACCCTGGAGCTGTCGGTCACTATCAGTGGCGACTCATTGTATGTCGCCGCGGAATCGGGTGAATGTGAAGTGACTTGCCGTACACTGCAGGATCAGCCATAAAAGTGACAGAGCGCTTTGCCTCATCAGCCACAAAGCGCTATAATTCGCCTCCTTATTTAATTAGCACAGTGATCAAACCATGAAATTTATTGTTAAACTTTTCCCTGAAATCATGATGAAAAGTCGCCCTGTTCGTAAACGTTTCAGCAAAATGTTACAGGGTAATATCCGTAATGTTTTATCGCGCCATGATGAGCAGGTAAAAGTAATTTTAGAGTGGGATAAGATCATTGTCCGCAGTGCCAATGAGACGCCGGAAAACCGTGCCATGCTGATTGAGATGCTCAAAAGCACGCCCGGTATCGCGCATTTCTTAGAGGTCAAAGAAACGCAGTTTAGCGATCTCCATGATATCTACGAGCAGACCCGCGCCAATATTGGCACACAGCTCGATGGCAAGACCTTCTGTGTACGCGTTAAACGTGTCGGTAAACATGAATTTTCATCTATTGAAGCTGAGCGCTATGTCGGTGGCGGTTTAAACCAGCATACTGACGCTGCCGGGGTAAAACTAAAAGGCGCCGATATTACCGTTTATCTGGAAATTAATAATGACAAGCTATTCTTTATCGATAAACGTCATCAGGGCTTAGGTGGTTTCCCGCTGGGTACGCAGGAGTCGGTTTTATCGCTGCTCTCCGGTGGTTTTGACTCAGGAGTATCAAGTTACCAGCTGCTAAAACGCGGCTCTCGCGTGCATTACTGTTTCTTTAATCTCGGCGGCGCGGCGCATGAGATAGGCGTCAAACAGGTCGCTTATCAACTGTGGAACCGTTTCGGCTCTTCACACCGCGTTAAGTTTATCTCCATTCCCTTTGAGCCGGTCGTGGCTGAAATCTTAGAGAAAGTCGATAACGGTCAGATGGGGGTTATTTTAAAACGTATGATGATGCGTGCCGCTGCTCTGGCTGCCGAACGTCTTGATATCGAAGCACTGGTGACAGGTGAAGCCTTAGGCCAGGTATCGAGCCAGACGCTGCGTAATTTATCGGTTATTGACCAGGTCACGGATATGCTGATTTTACGTCCGCTTATCGCCACCGATAAACAGGATATTATTGATTGTGCGCGCGAGATAGGAACGGCAGAGATTTCCGAAACCATTCCTGAATACTGTGGTGTTATTTCACAGCGTCCGACCGTGAAAGCTGTGCTGAAAAAGATTGCCAAAGAGGAAGCAAAATTTGACCTTTCTCTGATCGAGCAGGTTGTTTTGAATGCCAATGTCTTAGATATCCGCGATATTGCCAAAGAAGCGCATGAAGAGGTCGCTGAAGTGGAGTCGGTTTCCGACTTTGCTGACAATGAGGTGATTTTAGATATTCGCTCCAGTGAAGAAGAGGAAGAGTCTCCGTTAGAGATTGAAGGGGTCAGCATTGAACATCTGCCATTCTTTAAATTAGCGAGCCAGTTTGAAAAACTGCCGCAGGATAAAACCTATCTTTTATATTGCGCGCGCGGTGTCATGAGTCAACTGCAGGCGCTGTATTTAAAAGAAGCGGGCTTTAAAAACGTGAAGGTTTATCGTCCATAGCATTAAAGCTATTAGCGATAACAGTGTTAACTCACAAAAACGGCAGTCAATCTGCCGTTTTTTTATTCATATTGGCAGGACTTTCACAGTTTTAGTGCCTTGTATTTCTCTTTTCAGCGAAGAGCAGTATGCTTATTTTATTCATCTGCTAAATATAAGGAAAATAAGATGTCGCAGCCAAAAGAAGAATACAAATTAGTTACAGGAAAAGAGAGCTCGAATTTCAATGAGCGTGTGACCGAGTTATTGCAGCAGGGATATGAGCTCTATGGCTCACCTGCATTATCCTTTAATGGAGAGCAAGTGGTGGCAGCACAAGCGCTCGTGAAAATAAGCAAACAGTTAGTGTAAATAAGTTGAACAGTGATTTCTTATCAGTTTTTAATTACACCATGGGGCCGCGGCTTTAGCCGCGCTGCTATTTGCTCGAATATATATCGCTCGGCTAAAAACAAAACGCGCAGATCTTATCCGCTCATGCCCCTAGGCTGTCAATTCGCGTAAACTTCCTATCACCATTCTTTGATACGGTTTTGTAATCGTCCCAGATATTCATGCCAGGCCACCCTGGTCTTGTAAAGATAATAAGCGGATGGAATATAGTAGTAAGCCGGGGTTTCCCCGAAACGATCTTTGGCCAGATAATTTGCCGGGGCGGGAATCGGCGCGCTACCGTATTTGACAAATAGCTGCAGGGCGCGATCCATATGAGTGGCAGAGGTCACTAATGCAGCTTTCTTGCCACGGACCAGGGCGGACATCAGGCGCGCTTCATCATCGCTATCGCGTGCCTCATCTAAACGGATAATCTTAGCGGCGGGAATATTCATGGTTAATGCCAGCTCTTCCTGCAGTTGCGCATGGGATTTAAGATCGCCAAAGCCCGCACCGGAGACTACCAGTGTGGCATCGGGATTGGCATGATATAAACGCAATGCTTCCACAAAGCGGCTTAATGCCGTCGCTGATAACTGCCCGGTGACGGGTAAACTCGGATCGGCAATCCCGCCTGAGCCTAACAGCAGGATATAGTCAAACCCCTGTGCAGCTTGGGATTGCAGGAGCGGCGGATGCTTGCGTTCCAGCGAGCGGGCAATTTGCTCCGAAGACGGCATCAGACTTAAGGAAAACAGCGCAATAAAACAGGCGATTAAAAAAGCCTTGGCGGTTTTTTGTTTTTGCGTGAAACAGAGTAAAATAAGGCCGATAAGAAAAACCATGAGTAGTAAAGGCAGGGGCATTAATAATCCACCCAGCCATTTTTTTAGTATAAATAACATATTGATAAGCCACCGCTAGATTTGCAAAAACAGCATTCTAGCATTGAAATGGAAACGAGTAATTTGACAGACCATAATTTTGATGCCATTGCGCAGAAGTTTGTAAAAAATATTTACGGTACCACTAAGGGCAAGATCCGCAGTGCAATCGTCTGGGATGAGCTGCAGCATTGTTTATCCCTGCTGCCTAAGCGTCCTCTGCGCATTTTGGATGCCGGTGGCGGTTTCGGCTATTTCACTCAGAAGTTGGCCGCACTGGGGCATCAGGTGGTGCTTTGTGATATTTCCGGTGAACTGTTACAAGAGGCGGAAAAACAGCTTTGCGGCAAGGAGTATGCCGATAATGTGCAAATCCTGCACTGCTCGATTCAAAACCTGCCTGAATGTATCAGCGGCCAATTTGACCTTATTTTAAATCACGCCGTTTTAGAGTGGTTAGCCGATCCTAAAGAAACCTTAAAAGGGCTGTTAAACTTCTTATCTGCCGATGGCTTGTTATCGCTGATGTTCTACAACAAAGAGGCGCAACGTTTTTTTAATCTGTTATCAGGTAATTTTGAATTTGTGGCCAGAGGAATGGTGCGCAAAAAAGTGGTGCGCTTAACGCCGACCTCGCCTCTGCTGGAAAAAGATCTGCGCGCCTGGTTGGCCGAATTTAATATGCAGATCATTCAAAAAACCGGCGTGCGTGTATTGCATGATTACTTAAAAGAGCAGGCGCATAGCGAAGAAAAATTTGACCTGTTGCTGGCGATGGAAAAGCAATATTGCCATCAGGAGCCCTATGCCTCGTTAGGGCGATATACTCACCTAACGGTAAAGGCTAATAATCAATCTGCTGATTAAAGGACAAAAAAAAGCCTAGGAATAAAGGGGAAACCTAGGCTAGGGAAAGAGAGATAATCCAAATAAGGAATATATATGAACACTTTCAGTTTAGTTAAGAATGAGTTAGAAACAACCTATTTAGCCGTTATTTGATAAATAAATTATTATCGCGGATCAATTCCCGCGGCAGACTGTTTTTAATACGGTTATTAAGTGCTTTGCCCAAGCCTATCACATGACCGCGATAGCTTAATAACACTTCACCTTTTAGCCCCTTGCTCTGCACATCGCGAATATCCCGTCCCTGGTAGAAAGCCTGCGCCTGTACGGCATCCAGCGCCAGTGCATGTTTGCCCTGATCACCATAACAGCGGACAAACTCATGCATGGTTTTAAAACCTGTGTTGCGCCCTTTACCAAACTGCTCGGCAATTTTAATGCCCAGTCTTGAAAAACGCAGTTCACTGATAAGTGGTAGGATCTGTTCTGGAAACAGCCAGAATTCCTGATCGCGCTGGTAAAGTACGCCGTCAATATCGGTGATGGCAAACTGGGTTGCAAAATAGCGATACAGCTCCTGGGTAGTTTTTTTATCCGCTTTGCTGAAAGGGAACTTGCCAAGGCGTTTGTCGGCCGGTTCAGCGATACTGGTGCGCGTTTTTTTAATGGCCGCGACAAAGAAGCCTTCACTATCGTAAACCTGTGGCCAGATATGCAGAAATCCTTCTGCGGTGGCGGTTTTATGGGCATCCGGGAAAAGGGAATTGAGGTTCAAAAACTCAATATGCTCGGGAAATTTGTCCTTAAGAAAATGGCAGATATCCTGGTTTTCCTCATGGCTCAGGGTGCAGGTGGAGTAGATTAAAATGCCGTCCTGCTTTAAGGCATGAAAGGCACTCTCTATTAACTGCTGCTGCATGGCGGCAATGGAGTCAATTGCCGACTGGCTCCAGTTCTTCATCGCATATCTGTCTTTGCGTACGGTGCCTTCACCGGAGCAGGGGGCATCAAGCAAAATAGCATCAAAGGTATCCGGCAGCCACTTGCCAAAGACAGCGGCATCGAAGTGGGTTAAGGCAACATTTTTTATACCGCAGCGTTGAATATTCGCATGTAACATTTTAATGCGGCTGGAGGAAAACTCATTGGCGATAATTAAACCCTGGTTATTCATTTGTGCCGCCATTTGTGTGGTTTTTGAGCCGGGTGCGGCTGCCGCGTCGAGCAGCGTCGCTGTTGCTGATTTTTCAAAAAAATGAAATAGTGCCGCTACCGGCATCATGGAGCTTGCTTCCTGAAGATAACAAAGCCCGGCTAAATGCTCCGCGCTGTTCCCCAGGGGGGCGAGCTCATTGTCATCATCGACAGCAATCCAAAAGCCTTCTGCACACCAGGGAATCGGGGTTAAATGCCAGCCCTGCTCAAGTGCGCGCTGCTTAAAGTCCGCGACGGATATTTTTAGTGTGTTAACACGGATTGCACGGCGCAGAGGGCGTTGGCAGTATGTGATCAGATCCTGGATATTAAGATGCTCGGGTAAAATACTGCTCATTTTATCGATAAATGGCTGCGGCAGAAGGGTATTACTATCCATTATTAATCCTTAAAAAAACACACACTAAAAAGTGTGTGTTATATAGCATGTTTTCACTAGCAAAAGCTATGGTTTTGGAATGGCCAGTTGCCATTCCAGCCAGCTTTCCTGCATCTCTTTTTGCAGTGTAAAGCGCTGATAGGCCTTGCTGGCTGGTTGTAAAGCTTCCCTATCAGTGGTGCTCATGCTGATGCCGCCTTTTAATAGGGACGTCAGTGAGGTTGATTTGAGTGCGGCGCCGGTGATCCCTATATCTAAATTAAATCCGGAAGCGGGCCAGAAGGTTGAGTTGGCTCGGATCAGGTGGGCATACTGCGGATAGATATTGAGGGTGATCTCCACGGCGGATGCATCGCTGCTAAGCTGTTTATCAAGCACCTCACCAATTTGAATCTGACGGTGATAAACGGGGCTGCCGATATCCGTTGAGCCGGCATTATCGGCGACGAGAATCACCGGCAGTCCAAGTTTATCTAAGGGCACCTCCGGCGGATGGGCTTCACCGTTAAATTGTGTGGTGTAGCTGCCATTCCCCGGAAGCACATGCAGATAGGCACCGCTTACCAGGGTTGATAAGTGCTTGGCGCCGGAGAGCGAGAGTTCGCTGCGCACAATCCAAAAGCGGGTGTTTTTACGCGCAACCTGTTTGGCAAATGGCGCCTGCAGTTTGGCAATGGCCTGAACCTGATTGTCCTGGTTAAGGCCAAGATCGGTGATCTCACCAATCACTAAGCCTTTTAATTTTAACTGGCTGCCGACTTGCAGGTCATAGGCCTGATCAAAGACAATGGCAATGCTTTGTGCCGGCTGGGTCGCCTGCTGATAACTGGCAAATAGCTTGTATAAACCATTTCTATATTTATTGCTGACAGCGTCATTGCCGGTATCAACGGCAATGCCGCCACTGGCGATGGACAGTAAAGATTCGGCCTGAATTTTTATACCGGATAAACCGGCATCGATATTAAAGCCGCTGACATTCCAAAAAACACTATTGTCTTTAATAAGGTGTTTATACTGACCTTGGATTTTAAGATTGGTGCGTATTAAGGAGGAATTATCAATGGCAAATGAAGCAACTTCACCGATTGGGAATTTATGGTAGTAAACAGGCGCACCTTCCATCACAGAGGGCATCTCTTTACTTAACAGAGAGACGGTTAAAGGCTTGCTGAAGGCATTTTTCCCCAGCTTGGCCATCTCTTTTGAGGGATAAAGGCGAAATAGCTGTTTTTCATTAACACTTACATGCTGCGCCGATTTGTTGACCGGCTGCGCATTGTATAGGGCAATACCGCCGGCAATAATGTTTTCAAGTGGCGCTGTCTGCACCTGCAGCTCTTTTAATGACGCTTTAATATTGATGCCGTTAAGTAAATAAAACTGGCTGTTGGGATTAACCAGATAGCGATACTGAGCATTAATATTAATCAGGGTTTCAATAAAGCGGCCATTATCTGCAAAATTTAACCGTTGGATTTCACCAATTTTAATGCCTTGATAGGAGACCGGATCTCCGGGATTAAGACCGCTGGCATCTTCGCTTAACAGCAGCAGCGGCAATCCCGGCGCAACCGGCTGCTGCGCTTCTAATACTTGGAAAGAGGTGCTTTGCTGATCTTCAACAGGGGGATTTTCCGCAGGTAAAAAGGCAATGTAGTCACCGCTGATCATATTGCCTATATTTTCAATTTTAGAAAATGACACTGTGGTTTTTTCCAACCAGAACTGTGCACCCGCAGAGATCATGTCACTAAATTGCGGGTTGATAACGGCTTTGGCAATAAACTGTTTTTTCTTTGTTGAATAGCGGATGTCGGTAATGCGGCCAATGCCATGGCCTTTAAATAAAATACCGGCGCCTCGCGGCAGGTTATCAATATTATTCAAGGCCAGTTCAATGGCCAGTCCCATCTCTGTTGCAGCGATATCATCATAGAGCTTAAATGGCGCCGAGGAGTTGATTGCCGGGCTGTTTTCCGGTGAGCTGAAAGTGATGCCGCCGGCAATTAATGACGCAATACTGTCAAGTTTAAAATCAACCCCGCTGCGGGAAAGGTTGGCCTGCAGGCCGCTGATATTCCAAAACTTGCTGTCCTGCTTAATCAGATGGCTGTATTTTTGTTCGATAAAGGCCTTGATATTGATATATTTGGCGCTTTTATCCAGGCGTACCTGCGCGACCTCACCGACTTTTATCTTTCTAAAAAACACCGCCGTACCGATAGCAATCGAGCCAGCGGTGTCGCTGTGCAGATTAACCAGCAATGCATTGTCCGGAATATCGATAGGCGGTTCGACAAGGGCTTTAAAACGGCTTGATTCTTTGCCGTCACCCGGCTGCAGGTTGATATAGCTGCCGGAAAAGAGGGTGTCCAGACCGGAAATGGCGGTCAGGGATGCTTTGGGTGAAACCAGCCAGAATTGGGTTTTGTCGCGCAGCATAAAGGCCGCATGGGATTCGATTTCTGCAATCACATTAACCCCGCTGTTCTTATCGAGCTCGATCCTTTTGACCGTACCGACAATCACGCCTTTATAGCGGACCTTGGTTTTGTCGGCGATAATACCGCCGGCACTGTCAAAATGGATGGTAATTTCAGTATTGGCATGGGCGATATGCTGAAACAGGATCCAGCCGCCGAGCAGGGCGGCAACCAAGGGTAAAAACCAGATGGAAGAGAAAGCATGTTTTTTGGCGATTTTAGCTTGTGTGCTTGAAGCCTGATTAGTCATCTTTATGAGCATCCCAAATTAAACGAGTATCAAAGTTGTTGGCGGCAAATAGCGTGGTCAGTACAACAATAGTAAAGGAAGTGGCCGCGATTCCCGGGTAAACAGATAACAGCTGGCCTTTATCAAAAACGGCGACCATAATGGAAATGACAAACAGATCCAGTATTGACCATTTACCAATCCAATCAATCAGATAAAAAGCCGCCAGTCGTTTTTTAGGGGACAGACGCCAGCCTCGCTGCACGGATAGAGCAATGATCCCCAGCCCGAGTATTTTTATAGCAGGTACAATAATGGAAGCGATAAAAACAATCAATGCAATCAACGGCAGACCATTATCTACCAGGGTGAGCACGCCGCTATAGATAGTATCCGGCAGCACTTCATTATTTCTCAGCAAATAAGTAATAGGGTACAAATTGGCCGGGACGATAAAGATAATCGCGGTTATCAAGAGTGCCCAGGTTCTTTGCAGACTGTTCTTGTTGCGTTGTGCGATTTGATTGCCGCAGACCGGGCAGAAATCCGGATGGTCAATCTGGCGGCTGTAGTTACCGCAGGTTTTGCACAGCTGCAGCCCTTGTTCAATGCCGGTTTTGCCGGCAATCGCTTGCTTATCCATGGCTATAAATTTTCCAGTAAGTATGGTTGCTGTAATTGCTGATAATGGTCATATTGATAATCAGCAGCGCCGTAAAAAAATACAAACCGCTAGCAAAATAGAGATCGGCATCATTCATCAGCTTAAACATGGAAACCATCAGGCTGACCATATACACCTCGAGCATGGCCCAGTGTTTAAGGAGATAAGTGAGTTTTAAAACCTTAGGTAAAAAAGCCGGACGATAAGCAAAGGTTAAGCAGGCGCTACTGAAGGTGATGCAGCTTATCAGCAGTGTTGGCGCAATAACGGCACAAAACAGCACCACAAAAGCAACCACGGGGGCATTGTCAATCATCATCAGCGCTCCCTGCAGCAAATTGGTCCCTTCGGTTATGCCCAGCAGATGGATGGAAATGAGCGGGAAATAAAAAGCAGGCACGAGCAGAATAAGCGCGGTTAAGCCCAACGCCAGCATCTTGGCCGGCGCAAGGCTGCTGTTTTTGTATATAACCCGTTCACAGCGGGGGCATTTTGCGACCTCTTTGGCCGCTATTTCCGGGACCTGGGAAACCATATCACAGTGGCGGCAGATGATTGTTTTCATTACTTTAATTCATATGTAAAAATTAATTAGAGTGCAAGATAGCAAAATTTAAGTAAATTTGCATTGTTGCTAATAATCTTATACTGTATAAAACAACATGAGTGAAACAGGTCAAATATTATTTTAAAGAGGCTATTGTGGCAGTAATAATAAAATATATTGTAGAAAGAAAGGGTGTTGAAAAGATGACCTTTACCAGCAAAAAAGAAGCGGACGCATATGACAAGATGTTGGACTGTGCCGATCAGTTAGCCGCCTTTCTCGGTGCCAGTACAGTGACACTGGATGATGCGCAGTTAGAAGAGCTCGGTTTATATCTGGCAAGCAATAAAGAGGTCGTGCAGAGTTTATTTAAAGGCAATGATTTTATTCCTGAAGATAATACCGAGCAGCAAGCTGACAGCGAATAATCACGCCTTAAAAACCACCTTCAATCTCCTCCCTGCGCCTGCAATCAGCAAGGCAGGGAAGGCTATTTTTCCTAACAAGCTATTAATCCACAATAAAATTGTTGCTTTTCATGTGTTTATTATTGCTTTAAAATGCGCGCTCGATTAATAAATACAAATACATATGCTTTTTGGTTGGAAGCATCACTGTGAGGAAATGAACATGCCAATTATTACTCTTCCCGACGGTAATCAACGTCAATTCGAAAACACTACTTCAATTATGGAAATCGCTGCTGATATCGGCCCTGGTCTTGCTAAAGCCTGTATTGCTGGACGCGTTGACGGTCAATTAGTTGATGCTTGTGATCCTATTGAAAATGATGCGAATGTGTCGATTATTACCGCAAAGGATGATGAAGGTCTGGAGATCCTGCGCCACTCATGTGCACACCTTTTGGGACACGCGATTAAACAGCTTTATCCGCATGCCAAAATGGCCATCGGCCCGACCATTGAAAACGGCTTTTATTACGACATCGATGTCGATGTTGCCATCAATGATGAAGAGCTGGCGAAAATTGAAAAACGCATGAACCAGTTAGTGAAAACTAATTATCAGGTTATCAAGAAAAAAGTATCGGTCGAAGAAGCAAAGGCTGTCTTTAAAGAGCGCGGCGAAGATTATAAATTAGAGATCCTCGAAGGCATTCATCCTGATGACCGTCCTGGTCTATATCATCATGAAGAATATGTGGATATGTGTCGTGGCCCGCACGTACCTATGATGAAATTCAGCCAATACTTTAAATTGATGAAAGTAGCCGGTGCCTACTGGCGTGGTGATTCTAATAATAAGATGCTGCAGCGTATTTACGGCACAGCATGGGCGGATAAAAAGCAACTTAAGGCTTACCTGAAGCGCCTTGAAGAAGCCGCGAAGCGTGACCACCGTAAAATTGGTAAGCAGCTGGATCTCTACCATATGCAGGAAGAAGCACCGGGTATGGTGTTCTGGCATAACAATGGCTGGACTATTTACCGTGAATTAGAAAAATACGTGCGAGAGCAGACAGAAGCCTATAACTATCAGGAAGTAAAAGCGCCGCAAATTCTGGACCGTTCTCTTTGGGAAAAATCCGGTCACTGGGGCAAGTACAAAGACAATATGTTCTGTACCTGCAGTGAGAACCGCGATTACGCGATTAAGCCGATGAACTGCCCGGGGCACGTGCAAATCTTTAACCAGGGCTTAAAATCATACCGTGATCTACCGCTGCGTATGGCGGAATTCGGCTCCTGTCACCGTAATGAACCATCAGGCTCACTGCACGGTTTAATGCGCGTGCGTAGCTTTACTCAGGATGATGCGCATATCTTTTGTACCGAAGAGCAGATCCTTTCTGAAGTGTCAGCTTGTATTCAGATGGTATTTGAATGCTACAAAACCTTTGGCTTTGAAGATATCGAAGTTAAACTGTCAACCCGTCCGGATCAGCGCGTCGGTGATGATGAGACTTGGGATAAAGCAGAAGCGGCACTGGCCGATGCATTGACGAAAAATGACATTAAATTCGACCTGCTGCCGGGTGAAGGGGCGTTTTACGGTCCTAAAATTGAATTTACTTTATATGATTGTTTGGGACGTGCGTGGCAGTGTGGTACTATTCAGCTTGATTTTTCAATGCCGGGACGTTTAGACGCATCATTTGTCGGTGAAGACAATGAACGTCATACGCCGGTTATGATCCACCGTGCAATTTTAGGCTCCCTTGAGCGCTTTATCGGTATTCTAACCGAAGAGTATGCGGGTGTTTATCCGACCTGGTTATCACCACAGCAGGTTGTGGTGATGAACATTACCGATAAACAGTCAGATTTTGTTGATGAAATCGTAAATAAATTGAAAAAATCAGGGGTTAGAGCCATTTCGGACTTGAGAAATGAGAAGATAGGCTTTAAAATCCGCGAACATACTTTGAAACGTGTTCCTTACCTGCTGGTTGTTGGTGATAAAGAAGTTGAAGCCAATGAAGTAGCTGTTAGAACGCGTAAAGGTGATGATTTAGGCAAGTTTAAAGTTGAAGACTTTATTGCCCATGTAAAAGAAGAAATCATCACTCGTCGTTAAATTTTTTGGAGGAATTTGTTATAAAAGGTGCAAGAAAAGCCCCTCAACAGGGCAATAAACATCGTTTGAATGAAGAGATCACTGGTAATGAAGTTCGTTTATCAGACTCGGAAGGCAAACCACTGGGTGTTGTTTCATTAGAAGAAGCTAAAAATATGGCCTTTGAAGCTAATCTTGATTTAGTTGAGATCAGCCCGAATGCCGAGCCGCCAGTTTGTCGCATCATGAATTATGGCAAATTCCTATATGAAAAAAGCAAATCCGTTAAAGAACAACGGAAAAAGCAGAAACAGATCCAGCTGAAGGAAATTAAATTCCGTCCTGGAACTGACGAAGGCGATTATCAGGTAAAACTACGCAACCTGACTCGTTTTCTTGAAGAGGGCAACAAGGCCAAAGTAACGCTGCGTTATCGTGGTCGTGAAATGGCTCACCAGTCATTAGGATTAGATCTGTTAAACCGTATTAAAGCGGATTTAGCGGAAATATCCGTTGTCGAGTCTTTCCCGAAAATGGAAGGCCGTCAGATGGTTATGGTGTTAGGCCCTAAACGTGCTAGCTAAGGCATAAAGAAGTAGGTGCTGTTATTAATTTAATAACAGCTTATTACTCGCCTTACTGGTTTAACTTAAATTAGAACAATGCGGAGTTCGCAATGCCTAAAATGAAATCTAACAAAGGTGCTGCAAAGCGCTTTAAAAAGACTGCTTCTGGTGGTTTTAAACGTAAGCAATCTCACTTACGTCATATCCTTACTAAAAAATCTACTAAGCGTAAGCGTCACCTACGTGCACAAAGCATGGTAGCAAAAGTAGATGTACCGAGTATTAACAGAATGTTACCATTCGCTTAAGTAAGGAATAGAAAATGCCAAGAGTAAAACGCGGTGTACAAGCTCGTGCACGTCATAAAAAAGTCTTAAAACAAGCCAAAGGTTATTACG
>JBFGZH010000011.1:0-19913 GCA_041586895.1 Psychromonas sp.
AAAGCCTATTATTAAGCAGATGCTCAGTAAAGAGCTCAGCCTGCCGGATAATGTCTGGAATAACCTCAATGCTGCCTGGGCAGTGTTTTTTGCCGTACTAGGCGCTGTCAATGTGTATATCGCCTTTAGCCTGTCACAGGAGATCTGGGTGAACTTTAAAGTCTTCGGGCTGTTAGGGGCAACCCTTGCCTTTACCATTCTCAGCGGCGTCTACCTTTACAAATATTTACCCGTACCCGCTGAAAAAGAAAACAAGGAATAATCATGTTATACGTTATTTTTTCTCAAGATATCGACAATAGCTTGCCACTGCGCAAACAGGCCCGCCCTGCTCATCTGACGCGGCTGCAGGAGTTAAATGAACAGGGACGCTTATTGGTTGCCGGGCCTATGCCGGCAATAGACAGTGACGATCCCGGTGAGGCCGGCTTTAGCGGCTCAACGGTAATAGCTGAATTTGCTTCCCTTACAGAAGCACAGGCATGGGCAGATGCCGATCCTTATGTTGCTGCCGGTGTGTACAGCAAGGTGATTGTCAAGCCGTTCAAAAAAGTTTTGCCTTAGGCAATACTTTTACCTGCACTAAAAAAACCAGCTCAGCAGCTGGTTTTTTTAGCCCTATATTTACATTGCCATAATAAATGCACTATTTTCAATTTTTTACCAATATAAGCGTGGATAAAAAAGATGAAAACAGCACATTGATTCCATTAACTAACCTGAGATCGGGTTAAGGAGTAATTTTCACTGAACAAATATTGCCGATACAGCTGATCTAATTGCGGTTGCGGTGACGAGGCGACAGCCATCAGGCGACGAGTTAACTCAGTAACAGAGCGCAGAGGTTCTTTCAGCGCTATATTTTCTTTTATTTGATATATAAACATTTCTAAAGCACAGTCAAAATTATTTTTGCGCATCGCAAATGCAAACTCCTCCGCTGTATTTAAGTAACAGCTAACAGCGCAATGCTCAGTGCAGTTTTTCTGGCACTGATTGCACAATAACTTTTCTGCAATAAAAAATGCTTCCTTATAGGCGATACAAGCAGCATCCCAATCAGAATGTTTTATTTTTTCTCTGGCCTGCTCAATAAGGTTTTTCCACATTAGGGTATCGCTTGGCTGTTGCTTGAAGCTCACTTTTTTGGAATTGCTGAAATTCATATTGACTATCCATTATCAGTTTCATCATGCTAACCATTATTCTAAAAAAATCCTCACCAGTCAACACAAATGATAATCAGTTTCATTTGCAGTTTATTTGTGTTTTTATAAGGCAAAAACCCTCTCTTAGAGACCAACAGCTTTAATGTAGGATATAAAAACCTGTAATTAGCAGCACGCCAATAATCACGCCCTGAATCACCCTGTTACTCAGTTGCACATCATTACCAGCACTGTTCTCAACTCGGCAAAACCTGAGCAAGGCCATGGTGAGCAGTGGATACACAACCAGAATAACGATCCCATGTGTTACCCAGTGGTGACCGCTTAAGTCGGCCATAAGCGTCTTCAAGGGAGAATAACTTTCCTTGGCGATAACAAGTATCGCATTGAGAATACAAAGCACAAAGAATGACCAAGTCGCGCTGGTTATTATTTTATTCATAATCCCATCCTTACGCCTAATGCCACAATTGCCCCGCCGGCCTCCATCATCAACCCCAGAAGCACAATTAAAGCGGAAACAGACTTGGCCAGGCGCAGATACTTGAAGTCATCAACCGTTTTAAGTGACGATAAAATAAGGGTGAGAAAACCGCTCAGAATTAAAAGCATAAAGAAAATATGCTCCTTAACTTCCATCACAATATTATGAGCCCAAGGCCAAGAGCCAGCCTTAATGATCTCTTTGTCGGCAGAGTAATGAATAACATACCAATACCCGCCTAAAATAAAGGATAAAACGATCCCTGCCATAACAATCCAGGAAAGTAATTTCACTCGCCTAATGTTACTGGGGTTTATATTTTGCAGGTCTACAAATATCACCAAAGCGCCTAGAATGCCTACCAGGCCAAATGCGACATGTGAAGCCATCAATATCGGTGCGTCCATCTGCGCCCCCTGTTTTTAAATAGACAAAATAATGTCTGATTATTGAACACTATAAAAGCATGCTGATTAAATTTTAGACCCACTAACGCATTTTGACAGCTAATCGATATCAGTTATTGACAAAATAATGTTGTTAACCATTAGCTTTGCCAGCCAAACAGCAGATTAGCCGCGCTTATTATCCTCAAGATGTGCTTTAACGGCATCGCGCAGCTGATCTGCCCCGCCGACATAATCGCCCGCTATCCAAATTTGCGGCACTGTGATGGGTACTTTCGGGCCAACATGAGGTTTGACTCTGGCAAGCATCTCGTATAGCGCGCGAGGACTGCTCACCACATCATGATAATCATAGCTGATCTGCGCTTGTTCCAAATACTCCTTGGCGCGCCGGCAATGGGGGCAGCTGGCTTTGCCAAATAAATGATTGCCTGTGATTTTTACCCGCTTTGCATAAGCCTCAATAACAGCTTGCGTAAGCAGGCCGCGATTAAGTGCACTCCCCTGGCTGATCACCTGATCCTCAACTATTACTATAGGTGCATGCCAGCCGCCTTTTAATAACGGCCTCCACCATTCGCTGAGCCACTCCCTGACTTCCAACTCTACGGGAATGCCGGCTAACTCCTGATTAAGCGTATCGACAATAATATCTTTACTTAAAGTACACTCACCGCAGGGAATCTTGACTTTAAAGGGCCCCCATGCACCCGCCCAGCGAAATAAATATACTTTTACCCCTTGCTGCATCATTTATTTCCTTGAACTAGATTCAATTCGTTAAATGAGTATAGTCATTATTTACTGCTTCAGCCTGGCAATAAAGTTATCCGACTGAGTGATAGCCATATTCATCTCGTCGATGAGCTGACGAATATCGATCTTCAATTTGCTAAATTCCCCCTGCAATCCGGCGACCGCACGGGCATTCAGGTTATGTTTCAGATAGAGCATATTATCGCGCAGCGCGGCAAGCACCGGCTGCATTTTACTTTCAGTACGCTGCATAGCTGCAAGTAACAGCTTGTAGTCTGACTGTGTCTGCTCCAGCTTGTTGCGGCTGTCGCGTTGCAGCTTGGCTGAGCTGTACTGCTCAAGCTCCTGTTCCCATTCGCTAAAGAGCGCCTGCGCGACATTCTCAATCTTCTTGATACGCTTCGACACCTCACCTGCCGCTGCTTCACTGCCCTCATAGGCCTCTCTGGTCGTCTCATAGGCTTCTTCCATCGCCCCGCCGTCAAACCCGCTAAGCAGTGTCAACTGCTCCAGTGCGGAGCTGAACTGCTGCTGCGCCTGCTGTTGCGAGACCTTGGCATCTTCAACCCGATCAACCAGGATCTCGCGTTTATGAATGCCGACTTTTTCCAGCGCGCCATAGTAAGCAGTCGAGCATGCCGTCAATAACAGCAGTGCCGGCAGGTAATAGATTTTCAGTCCTCTTGTCATTTTTTGTTCTCCTAGTATCAATTTCACTCAATAAGCAGCAATAAGATTTTGCCAGCAAAAACGTTAGCATATTCTCTGTGATACACGCTTAGATTAAGCCATTAATTTTACGGAACAAAGCCTTATGCAGAGAAAATGAGCGCTTAATAGCGCTTATTAGCACAATAAATTCTTTCACCGGCCGCTTAGGATTTAATAAAAAGCAAAAGTGTTTTAAACTACTCCCCATTAAACTTTAATCTGCTCGAAACAGATTAAAATATTCATCTCTTTTAGCGAGGCCAAACCATGAAATATGATGTTGTTATTATCGGAGCAGGGTCTTCCGGTTTAAGTTTTGCGCGTTCATTGGCTGACACTCCGTTGAAAGTTGCAATTATCGAAAAACAGTCGCAGGCACAATTGGCAGACCCGGCTTATGACGGCCGGGATATTGCATTGACCCACTTATCTTTAAAAATTATGCAGGCGCAGGGCTCATGGCAACATATTCCTGAACAGGCTATCTCGCGAATTAAACGGGCTAAGGTACTCGATGGTGAGTCTGACTATGCGTTAAAGTTTGATACCGCCGATGAAAAGTTCGATGCGCTAGGCTATATCATTGCCAATAATGAACTGCGTAAAGCCTGCTATAAACAGGTCTGCGATCTGGACAATATCAACATTATCACCGATACCACAGTGGAACATGTGTTTAGTGATAAACAACAAGCGACTGTGATTTTAAGCAATGGTGAAACCCTCAGCTGTGATTTGCTGGTCGCAGCGGATACGCGCTTTTCTAACAGCCGCCGGCAGATGGGCATTGCCACCGACTCGCGTGATTTTGCCCGCACCGCAATTGTCTGCCAGATGGAGCACGAACTGGCTAACGACGATACGGCTTTTGAATGCTTTCATTACCATCGCACCCTGGCGGTACTGCCCTTGGGTAAATACCGCTCTTCTGTGGTGATCACCGCGCCGACTAATAAGGCCGAAGCTATTCTTAACTTATCGGAAACGGCATTTAACCGCGATATACAACAGCGATTTAATAACCGTCTCGGCGCGATGAAATTGATCACTCCCCTGTATCCTTATCCTTTGATAGGCGTACATGCCAAACAGTTTGTCAGCACGCGCTTTGCATTGATTGGTGATGCCGCGGTAGGCATGCACCCAGTGACCGCCCATGGTTTTAACTTAGGCCTGAGCAGTCAGGATATTCTCAGCAAAGAGATCAAAGCCGCGCTGGCGGAGAACCGTGATATAGGCAGTGAACGGGTATTATCGCGCTATCAGAAAAAGCATATGCGCGTCACCAAACCCTTGTATTTAGGCACCAATGCCATTGTCAGCTTGTTTACCAATGATGCCCTGCCGGTGAAAGCGCTGCGCAAAGCGGTATTGCATTTCAGCAACCACTTTGAGCCGATTAAGTGGCTGATAAAACATAAACTCACCGATAGCGAGCAACAAAAAATTAAGCTGCCCTTACTGTCCAAGTTTTTTTGACATCCTCCCTCCACTAAAGCAAAGATTTTAGTGGGGGATTCCTACTGCTAGACGCTCATGCCCGAGCGCAAGAATGTTCTTTGCCGCGTTAAAGGCATATTGGTCACCCGCGCTTGAAGTTTTGGCGCGGAATTGCTTGTGCTTAGTCTTGGCTGAGTTAAAGCATAGCCATCTCAGGATTATCAAAGTGGCGGTGATAATGACGAATGTAGCTGACTTTCTTCTCCAGCGAGAGAATGATCTCCCGGGAAAATTTTGCTTTTTCAAAATGCTCGCAGCTTATTAGGCCTCCCGGACTGAATACATTAATCTCCATCAGTTTATTACCGACCACATCCAGCCCGACAAAAAACATTCCATCGCGCGTCAGCTTCGGCCGTACAATCTCTGCGACCTCCTGCATCCCAGCCGTCAGCTGCGCTTTGATGGCAAGCGCGCCGGCGGTCATATTGCTGCGCATATCCCCCTCGTTAGCATCGCGCATACGATGAATTGCCGCCACCCTCCCCTTGCAGGCCAATAACTTGCCATTGAGCATAAACAATCTTGTATCACCATGAACCGCTTCATGCAGGTATTCCTGCACTATAATATAATCCTCTCGCGAAATGGCTTCAATAATCTGATTGAGATTGGCTTTTTCGCTCGGCTGGATCAGAAACACATTATGTCCTCCTGATCCTGACAGGGGTTTAAGAACGGCATATCCGCCCTCCTGCTGAATAAAATGCTTTATATCATCGCGATTGCGGGTAATGATCGCTCTCGGGCGAACTTCTTCCGGGAAATATTGCAGGTACATCTTATTGCCGGCTTTGTTTAACCCGTTCGGATCATTGAGCACCAGTACACCATGACGCATCGCTAAACGGCCAAAGTTGATGCCCGCCTGCACCGCCCATGGGCGCACCAGCAGATCCTCGGCAGGATCGTTACGCAGCCAGAGAATATCAAGTTCATCCAGTGTTACGCGCTGTTCAATCGCTTTATCACTTCTTAAGGTGCGCAGGAAAGCAGTGGTAGAGCAATATCTGTGCGCCGGCACTCTTCTCGCTTGAGCATAGACCATATCATTGTCGCCATAAGAGAGTTGCTCAATACCAATATACCAGACCTCATGTCCCATATCCGTTGCCGTTAGCGCAATTAAAGTGGTGCTGTAGTCGGGACATTCAGTAAAGATATTATTAACCAGCAACGCTAATTTCATTATTATTTTCCCTTGATTAAATCGAGCACTGAAGCCTTGTTACGTAGTGCTCGCAGGCGCATTTTGCTCTGCTCGGTTTTTAAATAGTGAGGAATAAGCAGCCCCTCTTTAAGCACCTGCCGCCACTGTAGCTCTTCGACAAAAGGAATATCCTCCTGCGCTATCTTGCCAAGAAAGAGAATATCCAGATCTCCCCCCTTACCCAGATAGTCGAGCAGATCACAAAGCCCCTTTAAGTAAACGGCATCTTTGGTAAAACCGCCGCCTCGATACGCGCGCATAGTGATATCAAAAGCACGCCGGGCAGAAAGACTGAATCCCCTATGTAATAATATGAAGGTTTCAATAAAGTCGTCCCCTCGAATCAAGGCATGTACCGCCACAACGCGCGCGGCCAGGGTTCTCAAGCGACTCGCCTGCAGCTCCCCGACCAGATATTCGGAAAGTACCGCCAGGCCTTCCTGCAGCGGTTCATAATTTGCCATGCCGGTATAAAATTGCTGGAAGGGCTGCCGTTTGCCGTTAAAATAGGTAAGCATATGCGTGCCCACCTCGTGCGCCAGCGTCGCTTCAACGCCATTTGCAGAAAAACGGCTGTTTTGACCTATCAGCAGATTACCCCTGGAAACTAAAATGCCCGGTACATCTTCCCTGATCTCGACCCGACTTTGAAACTCCGGCACTTCGTTGCGATAATAGGCCACCAGCTTCTCTGCGCGCTGGGCAAATTGCTCAGCAGAAAGATAACTGCTTTGCGCTGCAGAGGGCTGCGCAGGCACCTCGGTTAAAATTTTTTCCGCCAGCGAGAGCAGCGCAGGCGTAACACCACCAAAAACCTGCAGGCTGCCGTAAAGAAAGTTTTTTTTATTACGGTCATTGATCATATTCAATTGCCGGTCAATCTCATCACGCTGTGAACGGAAGATATGGGCAAGCGTCGGATCTTCGACCTTTTCAATCGCAATCGCGAAGAGCTGACGTTTTAAGCGTTCCGGTGCTATGGCTCTGGGGCGGTAGTTAAACGACGGCGCTTGACTGAAGCCGTTAGCGGAAAATTCACTCCAGGCCTCATCGGCATTGACTGGAGTAACATGAAGTAAGATGTCAAACTGCGCTTTAATCTCTGCCAGTTGTTTATCCGTGCTCCACACCGCACGGGTCAGGGCGCGCTGGCCTAATTCGTGGAAATGAGCCGGCCTGTGCTGGCTGTAGTTATGGGTAAAACTGTAAAAGCTGCGCTGCAGCACCTGAGTCAGGCAATGGTGCAGGCGCTGCAGCATGTAGGGGAGTATCTGCTGCTCCTGACGATAAATAGGCGCGGTACTTAATCCGACCCAGTAGCAGGAGGATGCGATAAGCTCATCACGGCTCAGTAACTGCGACATCCAAGGCGGAGAACACTGCGCGCTGTAATCCAGACTGACACTGATACTTCTCTTGCTAAAAGGTATCGCCAGCAAGGCGCCCTCCAGCTCTTCAAGCATAGCGCAGGGCACCCGATGCTTATCCGCCTTAATCTTAAACGCAGCGTTTTGCAGCTCAGGTGTTACTGATGTTGCTGCTTGCTCAGACCAGAGTTCAAACAATAAGGCACTGCCAAAGTCGGCAGAGAAACGCCTGAGTATGGCCTTAACCAGCTTTCTGAAGCCGCTGCAGTCCGCATCCTCTTCACGGAGCAGAATATAAGAAGCCTGGCCGAGCAACAGCCGTTCGCTGCCCTTATCCGAGCGCCCCGCCGGACGCCGGTAGATACAGAGAAAAGGCAAACGTCTGTCGATATGAATTCTGCCCCAAAGCGGGAATTTATAGCGAATCGGACGGTTTTCATCTAACTCTGCAGATACCTTAGCGATGAAGTCATCATTAAAAATCATCAGCGTACTCCTGGCAAGCTCTGCCTAACAAGATAACAGAGCAAAGAAGAACGATTTACTCATGCACATTACCCGCCTTACTGCGAGTAGCTAAAACGCCTGAGTAGACCTTTAGTATAGGCCAGTATTTGCTCAGCGACTTAACATGCTCGCCACGCAGGACGCCGCTTTTGCTCTACAAATAACGGCTGCTGATAAATGATCGGCCTCATAACCTGGCAATGCTGACAATATGCAGCTCAATTAAAAACGCTGATAATTGCGTTTAGTTTGCGCCAGCAAAAAGTACTGCAATTGCTGTAAAATATGAGCTCTAGCCTGCTGATGCTGGTTTCTACTGATATGGCGTAATTTACGCACGGCTTTATAACGGCTGCTGTTATTTTTATCTGCCAGATAGTGCGACAAAAAATCATCCTCTACCGCGCTGTCATTAAAATCCCCTAAATAGCCCTGCAATTGCTTTAATTTTTTAAGCTCGCACTGATAGCCACTTGCCGTCAATAAGGGCGCAAAGTATTCCAGCAGGTAACGGAGCTTCTTACACTCAATCCTGAGCTTATGTAGTTTTTTGTCGGCACTGTGTGCATCAATATTTGCAGCTCGTGCACTGACTTTCTTAAAGCGTTTGTAGAGCGCTTGTCGCGCATAAGCGGCACAGGATATATTCGCGCGCGGCGGCTCTGCAGCTTGAATCGCCTGCAGCTGGGTTTGTATTTCCCGGCAGAGTTGCTGGTAACGTTCGCTACGCAGCCAGTCGCAGACATCATTAAGCTGCGCAGCTCTGCGCTGCTCAATATCGGCAAAAAAAATCTGCAGGCCCTGATGATGCTTATCTGCAAGCTGTGTAAAAAATTGCTCTTTTTTCAGCAGGTAAACATCCAGATCCCGGAGCAAGTTGGTTTTTTGCATCAGCTCTTTCAGCACTACGGAGAGACGCTGTTGTTCACGCTCAGGAAACTGCCCTTTAAGGAGGCTAAGAATGGCACGGGTGCGCCTTAAGCAGACACGATATTGATGCAGAAACTCGGGATCCTGAGCATTTAAAATGTCTGCTTGATAGCGGCGCGCGTTGGCAAATTCATATGCCAGATAGGCACAACTGGCAGTATAAAGCGGCTGCTCCGGGCGTACGCTAAATGTATTTCTTTGCTCCTTCACTAAACTAATGGCGCTGCGCTTGTTACTCATAGCGGTTTCTGTCCCTCTGTGCTTAAGCTCAGTGCACTTGGCTGCAGTCATTTAAAGCATTTTCTTTTTCGGAAAATCAAAAAGCACTAACTTGCCGGCAGCCGCTGCCGATATAAACAGCTCGGGCTGAGAATATTCGACGCCGACAATGCCGCAGGTCGGTATATTGCCAAGCTCGCTGCCGGTCAGATACTCGCCAAGCTCGGTGATCGCATAGTTATGTCCAACTAAAAATAGCAGATCAACTTTATTGAGCAACTTTGCTATCAGATGAAGGTGGTAGGCAAAGGAGCCTAGATACAACTGCTCGTCGTATGCGATATGTTTTTTACTATAGCCCGTTCCTTTAGCTATTGATATTGCGGTCTTTTTCGCCCTTTTCGCCGGACTGGCAACAATCAGTTGCGGATAGATTGCAGCAGCACAAAGACGGGCCGCCATTTTACGGCAGTCCCCTTTGCCGCGTTTATTAAGCGGCCGGTCAAAGTCGCTCAGGCCGGGATGAGACCAGCTGGATTTGCCATGACGGATAAGATAGAGTCGCTTCGCCATTCGCTTGCTCCTTAGTACTTTTTTCAAGCGCTTTGCTAGCAAGCCTAGGCAGAAATTTTCGCTTCGTCATCCCTTGATTCGCTAAAACATTCATCGCTAGCCTATAATCCTATCAATATCCTTCGCTTAGAGGTAGTAACTATGGGCAAGCTGGACAAAGAGAAATACCAGAAAGAGCTGCAGAAACTGCAAATTGAACTGGTTAAGCTGCAGGAGTGGGTCAAGCAGGAGGGACTGAAAATTGTTGTTATTTTCGAAGGTCGAGATGCATCCGGCAAAGGAGGCACTATCAAGCGCATTACTGAAAAGCTCAATCCGCGTGTCTGTCGCGTTGCTGCGCTGCCGACCCCAACAGAGAAAGAGAAGAGCCAGTGGTATTTTCAGCGCTATGTATCCCACCTGCCCTCAGCCGGAGAGATCGTACTCTTTGACCGAAGCTGGTATAACCGCGCCGGTGTTGAACGGGTAATGGGCTTTTGCAGTGATGAGGAATACAAGGAGTTTCTGCATGCCTGCCCTGAGTTTGAGCGCATGCTGATCCGCTCCGGCATTATCCTGATCAAGTACTGGTTCTCTGTTTCCGATAAAAAACAGAAGAAGCGTTTTCTCGACCGCATCCATACGCCAATCAAGCGCTGGAAGTTCAGCATGATGGATTTAGAATCGCGCAGACGCTGGAAAGAGTACTCAGAAGCGAAAGATAGAATGTTTGCCTATACCGATATCAAGCAATCTCCCTGGTGGGTGGTGCCTTCTGACAATAAGAAAAAGGCACGTTTAAACTGTATCAGCCACCTGCTCTCCAGTATTGATTATCATACTGTGAAACATCCGCTAGTCGAATTGCCGAAAATAAACAAGGAAGGCTATATTCGGCCCCCGATTGAAGAGCAGCGGCAGGTACCGGATAAATATTGACAAATGTTCGCCACTATTTGCACATTAAAACTTAAGCTGCCATCCGACACTTAACCAGCGCTCCTGCTCGGCCAGTAAGTCTGCATGGAGCAGTTTATTCTCCTCCAGCCACTGCTGGTCAATATTGCTCAACACCCAGACCTGATCTTGCACCGCCAGTGAAACCCCTGCTAAGAGTTGATCATTACGCTGGCCGTTAAGGATAATCGCCAGGCGAAGTATTTTTATCAGCTCGAGTAAACAGCTTTGCTTAAACAGGTTAAATTCAGGTAGTTCATTAAGTTTCAGTGATTTGCGCTGAAAGCGCGCCAGAGTCGCCAGCACTAACTGCTGCTCACTATTAAACCCCGGCATAGTAGTATGCTGCAATATATAGGCTGAATGACGATGGAAAGCGCGAAAGCTGATATTTAAGCCCACTTCATGTAACAGCGCCGCCCACTGCAGCAGCGATGCCAGCTCACTTTTTTTCTTGATGCCCAGGGTCTGATGAACTTGCTCGAATAATTCCATCGCCTGCCCTTTGACACACGCGGCATGATCCAATTCGACATTATGTTTAGCGGCGAGGTTTTCGGTTGTGCGCATGCGAATATCGGAGCGGGCAAAACGTTCTTCCATTTCATACAGAAGCCCTTCACGTAAGGCACCATCAGAAAAATGCATTTCCGATATGTGCAGATCTTGAAAAATTGCATTTAAAATAGCCACACCGGCAGCGAAAACCGGCTTGCGCTCGTCGCTTAAACCGCTCAGCGCTATCGCCTCAATACTGTCAAATGCGCACAGTGCATCGATCAACTTGCCGAGTCGCTTAGGGGTGATCACACCATCGTCATAGCCGAGGCCGACAAGCACTTCTTTAATCGCTTTGATCGTCCCCGACGAGCCAAATGCCTTGCTCCAGCCTGTTTTACGATATTGTTTTGCCAGTGGCTCAAGGCGCTGCTCTGCTGCCAGTGTCGCTTTGGCAAAATTCTTTTTCGACAGCTTGCCATTATTGAAAAACTTATGGGTATAGCTGACACAGCCCATCTGTTTACTGTTGACCAGTTCAGCTTCAAAGCCACGGCCGATGATCATTTCTGTACTGCCGCCACCGATATCGACGACCAGTTTGGAATCTGATTCGACCTGAGTATGGGCAACGCCCAGATAAATAAGACGCGCCTCTTCTTCACCCGGAATAACCTCGATAGGGAAAGGCAACACTTCACGCGCGCGCTGCATAAAAATATGCGCGTTCTTTGCCTGACGTAAAGTATGAGTTGCAGCAATACGCACATTATCACCTGTAAAGCCCTGCAGACGCTCGGCAAACATCGCCAGACACTCCAAACCGCGCTGCATGGCGGCATGGCTGAGATTCATTTCTCCGTCAAGTCCGGAGGCTAAGTGTACTCTTTGTTTATGGCGGCTGACCAGCTGAAGCTCCTGGCCGACCACTTTGGCGACCACCATATGGAAACTGTTCGATCCCAAATCAATGGCGGCTATATTTCGTACTTGTTGTTCAATGGTTTGCTGCATCATCTAAGCTCTGTTGTTGTTTTTTAATTTGCTTCTCGGTGTGTTTAAGATAGTCATAGATGGCAAGCTGTGAGCGAATTTTTTTGCGGTTGCCGCGCGGCACATAGGCATTGCTCATCTCTTTATCTATCACTCGGGCTTTTACTGTATCAGTAAAATGAATATTAATAATATCAATAATGCGCTGTTTTAAACGCGGATCATGCACTGGGGCTGTTACTTCAATGCGATAATCGATATTACGCGTCATCCAGTCGGCCGAGGAGATATAAACTTGCGGATCGCCATCATTGTGTAAAATAATCACCCTCGGGTGTTCCAGAAAGCGGTCGACAATACTGATGATGCTGATATTTTCACTGACCCCTTCAATACCCGGGACTAAAGAGCACATACCGCGGATGATCATTTTTATCTGCACCCCGACACTGCTTGCAGCATAGAGTTTATTGATCAACCCTTTATCCACCAGATTATTGACCTTGAGCGTCAATGCCGCAGGTTTACCGTACTCGGCATTGGCAATCTCCCGATCAATCAGCTGGTAGAGGCGTTTGCGTGAATTGTGCGGGGAAACAATAAGCTGATTAAAGCGCACGGGGCGATAAGGGTTCTCTATATAGTCAAACACCTTGCGTACTTCTAAAGCGATCTCCTGCGCCGCGGTCAACAACGAGAAATCCGTATAGATACGTGCGGTTTTTTCGTGGAAGTTGCCCGTACCTATATGCGCATAGTGAACCACCTCATCTTCCTCGCGACGGCTGATCAGCAGCAGTTTGGAGTGAATTTTAAGACCGGGCGCACCGAACACCACCTGCACGCCCGCTTCCGTTAGTACTTTAGACCATTCAATATTGGCCTCTTCATCAAAGCGCGCCTGCAGTTCGACGACAACAGTCACATTTTTACCGTTATGCACGGCATCGATCAGAGAATTCATTAACCGTGAATTTTTCGCTACCCGGTAAATGTTCATTTTGATGCTGAGTACTTTAGGATCAAATGAGGCCTGCCGCACCAGCTCAGCGATATGATTAAAGGTATGGTAAGGGTAATAAAGCAAGATATCCTTGGCGCGAATGGCAGCAAAACTGTTGGCATAGCCGCTAAAGTCAGCACAGGTTAATGCAGGCAAAGGTTTATTCTGCAGGTACTTAGGGCCGACATTGGGAAAGTTGATAAAATCCTTGAAATTGTAGTAACGGCTGCCGGGCAGCAGGCTGTCATAGCTGGATATTTTCAGCTTTGCACATAAAAAGTTAAGCATCGCCTGCGGCATTTCCCGCTCATAAACAAAGCGTACCGGCATCGCCGTTAAACGCTGACTGACACCTTCAGACATCTGCTCGAGCAGGCTGTATTCCACTTCATGGCCTAAATCGTATTCGGCATCGCGGGTCATTTTCATGGCATAACCGCTCAGCTCGTCATAGTCAAAGAAGCCACGAAATAACTCATCCAAACAATAACGGACAATATTATCGAGGAGGATCATGGTCTTGCGGCGCTTACCCTTGGGTTCCGGGACCATCACAAAGCGCGGGATATGCTCAGTGGGAATCTCCAGCAAGGCATATTGAGAATGCTCACCTTTTTTTAGTTCGACCGTAATATATGCATCTTCATCGTTAAGAAACTGCAGAAGATCAATCGCATCGGTTAATAGCAGCGGCGTAATATGCGGCAGTACCTCTTTTTTAAAATATTTGCGCACCCACTTCTGCTGTGCTTCATCAAGCTGCTGCTCGCTGACTAAGAAAATCCGTCGCCTTGCCAGCTCACGAATCAGTTCATTGTAGAGGGCTTCAAAGCGTTCATTAAGCTTAAAGGCTTTGCTTTGCATCTTAGCCAGTAATTGTTTATTGAGTTTGAGTGCATGGGTCTGTGCATTGGATAATTTGTGTTTGCCCTGTCCGTTACGAAAGCGTTCCTGATTGATTAAGATGCGCCGCTTCACATCAGCAAAGCGAACTTTATAAAACTCATCTAAATTATTAGAAAAAATGCCCAGAAAACGAATTCTTTCAATTAAAGGCACGCTTTTATCCGCGGCTTCCTGGAGCACTCGCTCATTAAATGAAAGCCAACTCAGTTCTTTTTCTATATAAAATTTATCAGTGCTCATAACCTTACTCAATATTTTCTGATTGGATTGACGCTCAATCAGTTATTCATGAACTAGCACAATATGTTGTTTTTGTTACACTTTTACTACATTTACAGGTAAAAAATAATGCAGGGTCTGTGTTGCTATGTATCTTAAATCTTAGCCTATGCCAATAAAACTATCGTAAAAATAGTGTATCAATGGATTTAATAATTGAACAGCAAAGTACTAATGAAAAAACAGGAGGTAGCTGCCGTGAAGGGTCACTGTGCAGATTCTTGTCACGGCAAAGGGATTTACCGGTAAGTGTAAAAAAATGCCGTACAGGAAGTGCACGGCATGATCAGCTTTTTATTAAAACAGGGTGTTACAGATTAACCGTAAACCGGGCAGGCTTTACAAAACTCTGCCACTTTCGCCTTAACTACTTCAGTAGTTGCAGCTAGTTTTTCTTCATCTTTGATGGCATCAAGAATGTCACAAATCCAACCAGCCAGTTCAGCTGCCTGCTGTGCATTTGCACCACGGCGAGTAAATGCCGGTGTACCGATACGCAGACCCGATGTTACAAATGGAGAGCGCGGATCGTTTGGTACAGAGTTTTTATTAACGGTAATATGGGCATTACCTAATGCCGCATCCGCTTCTTTACCTGTGATATCCTGAGCGATTAAATCAACTAGGAAAAGGTGGTTTTCAGTACCGTTAGAAACGATTTTGTAACCGCGTTCCTGGAATACTTTCACCATTGCTTTCGCGTTATCTAAAACAGCCTGCTGGTAAACAGCAAATTCCGGCTCGGCACACTCTTTAAATGCAACCGCTTTAGCCGCGATAACATGCATTAACGGACCGCCTTGACCACCTGGGAATACAGCAAAGTTAAGCTTCTTCTCAATCTCTTCATTGGCTTTAGCAATAATCAGACCGCCACGAGGACCACCTAATGTTTTATGCGTTGTGGTTGTGACCACATCAGCAAAAGGAACCGGGTTCGGGTACAGGCCTGCTGCCACAAGACCGGCAACGTGTGCCATATCAACAAACAGGTAAGCACCTACTTTGTCGGCAATTTCACGGAATTTAGCCCAATCAACGATACCTGAGTATGCAGAGAAACCGGCCACAATCATTTTCGGTTTGTGCTCAAGCGCTAAACGTTCAACTTCAGCGTAATCTAGCACACCCGTTTCCGGATCGATACCGTACTGAACAGCGTTGTATATTTTACCAGAGAAGCTCACTGATGCACCGTGTGTTAAGTGACCACCGTGCGCCAGGCTCATGCCTAAAACTGTATCACCAGGTGCACAAAGCGCCTGATAAACCGCAGAGTTTGCCTGTGAACCTGAGTGAGGCTGTACATTTGCGAAGTCTGCACCGAATAATGATTTTGCACGTTCAATTGCAAGTGACTCTACCACGTCAACATATTCACAACCGCCGTAGTAACGTTTACCCGGGTAACCTTCAGCATATTTATTGGTTAACTGACTGCCTTGCGCTTCCATTACTCGTGGACTGGTGTAATTTTCTGAGGCAATAAGTTCGATATGGTCTTCCTGACGCTGAACTTCATCAGTCATTGGTTGCCATAATTCTGGATCGTAATCTGCAATATTCATATCGCGGTTAAACATGCGCTTCTCCTGCTGGGAATGAGTTAATTCAAATAGCTCCGTTGAAGAGACGCATTTTACGCAAACTTTTGTCTGTTGCATAGCGCAAAAAAATGAAAAATTCTGCACGGCAAAATGAATAAAACACATGTTAACAGCAAAAGACAACAAATTTGTTCAACTAACAGTCGATATTCGTGATGTTAACAACTATCCATTCGCGCAACTATTTTATTTTCTAACGCTTTGCCCTATCATCATTGCCACTATTTTTTCATTTATTATAAGAGCAATCACTAATGGCACAGTTTATTTATACCATGAACCGAGTGAGCAAGGTCGTCCCACCGAAGCGCACTATTTTAAAAGATATCTCTTTAAGCTTTTTTCCCGGCGCAAAAATTGGCGTATTAGGCTTAAACGGCGCGGGTAAATCTACCCTGTTGCGCATTATGGCCGGCGTGGATAAAGAGTTTGAAGGTGAAGCCCGCCCGCTTTCCGGGACTAAAATTGGCTACCTGCCGCAGGAGCCGGTACTGGATCTGGATAAAAATGTTCGTGAAATCATCGAAGAAGCGGTCAGTGAAGTTAAAAATGCATTAACCGAGTTAGACAGCGTTTATGCCGCTTATGCCGAAGCGGATGCCGACTTTGATGCACTGGCAAAGCGTCAGGGTGAGTTGGAAGCCATTATTCAGGCGCATGACGGCCATAATCTCGACAACCAATTAGAGCGTGCTGCCGATGCGCTGCGCCTGCCAGCCTGGGATGCGCAGATCAAGGTTCTTTCCGGTGGTGAACGTCGCCGTGTCGCGCTATGCCGTCTACTGCTTGAAAAACCGGATATGCTGCTGCTTGACGAACCGACCAACCACCTGGACGCAGAATCTGTGGCCTGGCTGGAACGCTTCCTGCACGATTACGAAGGCACTGTGGTCGCCATCACCCATGATAGATACTTCCTGGATAATGTTGCCGGCTGGATTTTAGAGTTAGACCGCGGTTACGGTATTCCCTGGGAAGGTAACTACTCCTCATGGCTTGAGCAGAAAGATGAGCGCTTAAAGCAAGAAGCCTCACAGGAGAAAGCACGCCAGCGTCAGATTGAAAAAGAGCTGGAATGGGTGCGCTCCAATGCCAAAGGCCGTCAATCAAAAAGTAAAGCGCGTTTATCGCGCTTTGAAGAGCTTAATACTCAGGATTTCCAGAAACGTAACGAAACCAATGAGTTGTTTATTCCAACCGGTCAGCGTTTAGGGGATCAGGTTATCGACGTGACTAACCTGAAAAAATCATTCGATGGCCGTGTATTGATCGATGACCTGAGCTTCAGCATTCCCAAAGGTGCCATTGTCGGTATTATCGGTGCCAATGGTGCGGGTAAATCCACGTTGTTCAAAATGCTATCCGGCGCTGAAAAGCCCGATGCCGGTGAGATCACTATCGGCGAGACAGTACAGATGGCCAGCGTTGAACAGTTCCGCGACCATATGGACGATAAAGTTTCTGTTTTCCAGGAAGTTTCCGGTGGCAGCGATATTATCAAAGTCGGTAATATTGAGATCCCAAGCCGTGCCTATTTAGGGCGCTTTAACTTTAAAGGCAGCGACCAACAGAAGATTGTCGGCAACCTATCCGGGGGTGAGCGCGGCCGCCTGCACCTGGCTAAACTGCTGAAATCCGGCGGCAACCTGTTACTGCTCGATGAACCGACCAATGATCTCGATATTGAAACCCTGCGTGCACTTGAAGATGCCCTGCTTGGCTTTGCCGGCTGTGCCATGGTTATCTCCCATGACCGCTGGTTTTTAGATCGCATCGCCACCCATATCATAGACTACCGCGATGAGGGGCAGGTGAACTTCTACGAAGGTAACTTTACTGAATATGAAGGCTGGTTAAAGAAAACCTATGGTGCCGCAGCGATTGAGCCGCACCGCATTAAATACAAGCGCATCTCTTAATTTGTCGCATAGTTATCAGGCCTCCTTATTGGAGGCCTTTTTATTGGCCGTGATTTTAAAGCTCAGGCAGAGACCAATAACAATGCGCCTGAAAAAAGAAGCCGCAAGGGTTATTAACAGCTTAACCACGCAAAATAAAAGTTAGGCCGCTGCACCCCCAATGATATCTTTAATATCCTCGTCTACACTGCCGATTCCCTTGATATCGAAGTTGTCGACCAGTACCTTAGCGACATTGGGAGAAAGGAAAGCGGGAAGCGTTGGCCCCAGTCTCAGCCCCTTCACCCCTAGGTGAAGCAGTGCCAGAAGTACGGTGACGGCTTTCTGCTCATACCATGCGATATCAAAGGCGATAGGCAGATCATTGATATCCTCGAGTGCGAATATCTCTTTTAGTTTCAGCGCGATGATGGCCAGCGAGTAGGAGTCATTACACTGACCGGCATCGAGCACCCTTGGAATTCCGCCAATCTCTCCGAGATTCAGTTTATTGTAACGGTATTTGGCACATCCTGCGGTCAGGATGATAGTGTCTTGCGGCAACGCTTGCGCCAGATCGGTAAAATAACTTCTCGATGTCTGCCGTCCATCACAACCGGCCATCACGACAAACTTCTTCACCGCACCGCTTTTAACCGCATCCACGACTTTATCCGCCAGGGCAAACACCTGCGCATGGGCAAATCCACCGACGATTGAACCCCTTTCAATCTCAGTAGGCGCGGCACAGGTTTTAGCCAGCTCGATAATCTCGGAGAAATCTTTTCCGCCATATTCGCCTCTGTCGGCGATATGTTTCACGCCCGGATATCCTGTGACACCTGTGGTAAATATTCTATTCCGGTATTCATCCTGAACAGGCACGATACAGTTGGTTGTCATCAGGATGGGGCCGTTGAAAGAGGCGAACTCTTCATCCTGTTTCCACCAGGCATTACCATAGTTGCCAACAAAATGAGCATATTTTTTAAAAGCCGGATAGTAGTTGGCCGGAAGCATTTCACTGTGTGTATACACGTCGACGCCCGTGCCTTCAGTCTGCCTGAGCAACTCTTCCATATCGCGAAGATCATGACCGGAAATCAGAATACCCGGTTTTGTTCCAACACCGATATTCACTTCCGTGATTTCCGGATCACCGTAAGTTTCTGTATTGGCTTTGTCGAGCAGCGCCATGGTGGTTACCGCAACTTCACCCGTCTTCATAATCATGGCCAGCATCTGCTCGACACTGAGATTTTTTGTCGTTGCTGCCATAGCTTCATAGATAAAATTATAGATAACAGGGTCTTCATAACCCAGGATAGCGGCATGTTCGGCATAGGCAGCGACTCCTTTAATGCCGTAGCTAAGCACAGCCCTTAAGGAGCGTAGATCTTCGTTTTCCGTTGTCAAAATACCGATAGTGGCAGCTTTGCTATGGTAAGCATCTTCAGACTTAACATACCATAGCGCCGAGTCATGAAGCTCGCCCGTCAATAAAGATTTGCCCTTGAGTTGCTCGCGCAGTTCCAGGCCTTCGCTAATCAGAGCGATGATTTTCTTATCGTCAAAGTTGGCATTGGTAATGGTCGCAAAGAGCGCTTTGCTGCTGTAACGGCCGATCGCCATTTCGACTTGTCCCTGCTTGGCCAGCTCTTCGGCATAGATGGCAAGACCGGTCACCGTATACACCAGAAGATCCTGAAGATTGGACGTTTTTTCCGGTTTTCCGCACCTTCCTTTAGTTAAACAAGCACTATTCCCGCGAGCTTCCTGGCACTGATTACAAAACATACTCATTTTATACTCTCCTATTATCCGTTAGTTGCAATAGTAAAATAGAGCGCTTTAAGCAATAGTTCTGTAACATATGTTACATTGAATTGTTTTTTTAAGTGACAGGAATGGATAACTTTCTGAGCGATGTTTATCCTAATACGCCTCTATGATCGAAAGT
>JBFGZH010000012.1:0-19553 GCA_041586895.1 Psychromonas sp.
GAGCTTTGCGGCAAACAACTTTGTGAGTTGCAGCACAAACTGCTATGGTAGCGCTATTTTCAGCCTTTAACAGGAACCGCATTTTGAGCCAGCAATCCTTCTCTACTTTAGCTTTACATAGTGATCTATTAAAAAACCTCGACTCTCTGGGCTACCTGTCCATGACAGAGATTCAGGCACAAAGTCTGCCCCCTATTCTAGCCGGCAAAGATATCATTGCCCAGGGCAAAACCGGCTCCGGTAAAACTGCCGCATTCGCTTTAGGTTTACTTGCCAACCTCAATGTTAAACGCTTCCGTATTCAGTCATTGGTTTTATGCCCGACGCGCGAACTGGCCGATCAGGTCGGCAAAGAGATCCGCAGATTGGCCCGTACCATACATAATATTAAAGTGCTGACCTTATGCGGCGGTGTCCCCTTTGGCCCGCAGATAGGCTCACTTGAGCATGGCGCGCACATTATTGTCGGCACACCCGGACGCATTGAGGATCATCTGCGTAAAGGCACATTACGCCTCGATGATCTGCAGATATTAGTCTTAGATGAAGCTGATCGCATGCTGGAGATGGGCTTTCAGGCTTCGCTTGATGCCATTATCGAGCAAGCCCCCAAAAAGCGCCAGACACTGTTATTCAGTGCCACCTTTCCCGAGCAGATCAATCAGATTAGCAAACGTATTTTAATTGATCCGCTTACCGTTAAGGTCGCATCGACACATGATAACAACGTTATCAGCCAATACTTTTATAAAGTGGAAAATAATGAACAGCGTATGATTGCGCTGCGTCTCCTGCTGCAACAATACCAACCGGAATCATCCGTGGTATTTTGTA
This sequence comes from Psychromonas sp., assembly GCA_041586895.1. Taxonomy (GTDB): domain Bacteria; phylum Pseudomonadota; class Gammaproteobacteria; order Enterobacterales; family Psychromonadaceae; genus Psychromonas. Next base: position 835 of record JBFGZH010000012.1, read on the forward strand.
ATACGAAGCGAGAAGTCCAGGAGGTGGCTGATGAACTGATTAATCGCGGCTTTAGTGCCTTATCGCTACATGGTGATTTAGAGCAGAAAGACCGGGATCAGGCCTTGATCCGTTTTGCTAATAAAAGTGCTGCCATTCTGGTGGCAACCGATGTGGCGGCACGAGGTTTGGATATTGATAATCTCAATGCCGTCTTTAACTATCATATCGCCCGCGATCAGGAGGTGCATGTGCACCGCATTGGCCGGACGGGACGCGCAGGCAGTAAAGGCATGGCCTTTTCTTTCTACAGTGACAAGGAGCACTATAAAGTGGCACTGCTGGAAGATTATCTGGATCGTGTTATTGAGCCGCAAGTATTGCCTGATTATAAGCTGCTAGAGCAAACGCCAACGCCATCAAGCATGATCACACTGCGCATTGATGGCGGTAAGCGTCAGAAACTGCGCCCGGGTGATATTGTCGGTGCTCTAACCGGTGCAAACGGTATTAAAGGTGAACAAGTTGGCAAAATTCAAGTTGCCGATAACTGGGCTTACGTGGCCGTACAACGAGATACGGTTAAAGCCGCCTTTAAAAAATTAAGTGAAGGCAAGCTTAAAGGGCGTAAATTCCGAGTCAGCGTGGTAAGAGGTTGAGTAGCTTCCCTTTCCTGATGAAAGCATTTACACAAAACTGAACAATTTCCCGTCAATAAACAAGTTTAAAACCCTCCTCTTTAAACTTGTTTACCCTTCTCTTTGTAACGAAAGGTAACAACAACCTCCTGTTATGTAAGCAATTGTAAGCCGCTGATTATATGTTGTTTAGCTCACAAAAATTAATCTTTACTTATATATACTGCCGCTAAATTGAAATACGTTCAGTTCTGTAGCAATGCTATTAAATAGTTGGGCTACTCTAAAAGAGTTAGATAATCACCTGTTTACTATTACCTATAAACGAACACATTAAACTAAATGGAGAGTTGATCATGAATCTATTCGGAAGTCTGCAAAAAGTCGGGAAATCATTAATGCTTCCTGTTTCTGTATTACCAATAGCCGGTATTTTGCTCGGGGTTGGTGCTGCTAAATTTGCTGTTTTACCTGATGTTGTCTCACAATTAATGGAACAAGCCGGGGGGGCAGTCTTTGGTAATATGGCGCTTATTTTTGCCATTGGTGTTGCCTTAGGTTTTACAAAAAATGACGGTGTCGCAGGTCTTGCGGCTGTGGTTGGTTATGTGATCATGATGCAGACCATTGAAGTACTGGCACCTGGAACCAACACAGGGGTACTCGGTGGTATCATCGCCGGTGGTATTGCTGCCGCCATGTTTAACCGCTTCTATAAGATCTCCCTGCCGGATTACTTAGGTTTCTTTGCCGGTAAACGTGCCGTCCCCATTATGACCGGCCTTACCGCTATTGTTATCGGTGCGATTCTTTCGGTGATCTGGCCACCTGTTGGTGCAGCCATTGCAAGTTTCTCTCACTGGGCTGCTAACCAAAATCCAACCCTTGCATTTGGTATCTACGGTGTGATTGAACGCGCCCTGATTCCATTTGGTTTACACCATATCTGGAACGTGCCTTTCTTCTTTGAAGCCGGCTCCTGTGTCAGTGCAACGGGTGAACAGCTCAACGGTATCTTAACCTGTTACCTCTCTGCTGATGAAGCCTCGCGTGCTGCAGGTAACGGCTTTGGTCAATTAGCCGGTGCTTACATGTTTAAAATGTACGGCCTGCCTGCTGCGGCCATTGCTATTGCCCACGCTGCTAAGCCTGAAAATCGTGCTAAGGTGATGGGTATTATGCTTTCAGCAGCTTTAACATCATTCCTGACCGGTATTACCGAACCCATTGAATTTGCCTTCCTGTTCGTTGCACCGGTTTTATACGCTATCCACGCACTGCTTGCCGGTACTGCTTTTGTGATGAGCAACATGTTAGGTATGGTGCACGGTACTTCATTTTCACACGGTTTAATTGACTTTTTAGTACTGTCAAGTAACTCGGTTAAATTCTGGTTATTCCCGGTAATGGGAATTGTTTATGCAGGTATCTACTACGTAGTATTCCGTGCAGTGATTGCAAAATTTGATCTTAAAACGCCAGGTCGTGAAGAAGAAATACTGGAAGAGGAAGTGGCGCTTGATAACACGGAAATGTCTATTCTTCTTGTTGCTGCCTTTGGTGGTAAAGCAAACATTGAAAACTTAGATGCTTGTATTACCCGCTTACGCGTTACCGTTAAAGATGTCGCACTGGTCAATAAAGCTGAGCTTAAGAAATTAGGCGCAGCAGGTGTGGTCGTTTCCGGTAACGGTGTACAGGCCATCTTCGGTACCAAATCGGATAATTTAAAAACCGATATGGAAAACTATATGTCTCGTTAATAGCTAAAGAATCAATAGCTAAAGAAGGCTGGTATACACCAGCCTTCTTTTATTACAAGACAAAACTATCCCTCACAGCAGCGATTTGCTTGCTAATATTTTAGATAATTTATAATTTGGAGTTAAACCATGGGTTTTTTCAATTCATTAAAAAAAGCAGTGTCTGGAAATACAACAGCAGATAAAAGCATTGATATTATTGCACCACTTTCCGGTGAGATCGTAGCTATTGAAGAGGTGCCAGATGTTGTTTTTGCAGAAAAAATTGTGGGAGACGGTATTGCCATTCGTCCTACCGGCAACAAGATGGTGGCACCTTGTAATGGTGAAATTGGCAAAATCTTCGAAACAAACCATGCTTTTTCTTTAGCATCTGATTCAGGTATCGAGCTTTTTGTTCATTTCGGTATTGATACTGTTGAGCTCAAAGGGGAAGGCTTTACACGTATTGCGCAAGAAGGACAGAAAGTAAAAGCCGGCGATACCATTATCGAATTTGATCTTGCATTATTAACAGAAAAAGCGAAATCTATATTAACTCCTGTTGTCATTTCCAATATGGATGAAATTAAAGAGCTGCAGAAAATGAGCGGCCCTGTTGAAGTGGCTACTGATGTTGTGCTTAAAATCGTAAAATAAACACTGATAGTATTTATTTATCCTTTAAAAGAGCCGCTTATGCGGCTCTTTCGCTTACTCAGCACTGCTATTTCTGCTAGTTGTTATCAGCAAATTAAATCGGCAAACACCAGACCTATTAAGCCTTTTTAATTGAGGGCGCGAATAGCCAGTGACAGGCGCTTCACTGTTTGCACAGCATCGGCATCAGGAAGATTAAAGTAATTGCTGATGATTTCGATAACGATATTGCGTAAATGGCTGGTACTTGCCATATTCTGGGTAAATGAGGGCACCAGTTTAGCCGTGTTAAAGTCGTGATATGACTTCTGGGCACAGGCATCAAAGGCATCCATACTGATATCATTCCTTACCGGAATAGAGCCCTTGCTGATATTAAAATCGCTCTGAAATTGCTTGGAAAGTAAAGTATCAACAAATGCCGCCTGCACGTTATTATTAACTGCATAGTGGTTATATTTTTTAAATAACACAAAACTATCTATATTGTAACTAAAGAGCCCTTCGCTCTGTGGGACATCAACACAGATATAATCAACCATGGCAACTTTATCAAGCGAACCCCACATCCCTTTTGCCCAATCCCCCATAAACTGCATTGCCGCCTTATCTTCAGCAATTAACTGACTGGCCTCAGACCAATCTCTGCCAACCTGGCTTTTATCAACATAAGCATGTAAGCGTTTGTACTTTTTAAAAACAGCAACCATTTCCGGCGACGTTAAAACCGTCTCATCATGGTCGACAAAGGCGCGTTTATATTTTTCAGCCCCCAATAAAGAGAGCGCCATAGAGTCAAATAACAAGGTATCCTGCCAGGGGGTATTGCCATGTGCCAATGGCAAATAGCCTGCTGCTTTTATTTTATCGGCAATAACAAAAAAACTATCCCATGTTGTTGGCTGCGGTAAATCAAGCTCGTTAAAAATCTTTTTATTCAGCCACAGCCAGTTTATTCGATGCACATTAACCGGTACGGCCATATAGTGGTCATTAAACTGCACAGTCTCACGCACAACTTGCGGCAGGATCGCCTGCCACGAAGCGGTCGCCACTATTTTTTCGACCTCTGCAAGCATGCCGACTTTTGCCCACTCACCAATATCCGGGCCTTTAATTTGCGCCGCATCCGGCGGGTTACCTGATAACGCACGCATCTGTAAGACGCGCATGGCACTGTCCCCGCCGCCGCCAACAATAGCAAAATTCTGCCACTGAATATTTTTTTCCAGCAAGGCTTTTTCCAGTATTTGCTGCGCTTCAACTTCACCGGGAGCCGTCCACCAGTGCAGCACTTCTAAGGGAGTGGTATTGGCATTGGCATTAACATTGAGCATTAACAAGGCCAGTAAGCTGGTTTTTTTCATTAATTTCCTTTCACTCATGATCTGACTGGTAGATTCTGGGTAGGGAGATAATCACTTCCAGGCCTCCTTGTTCAGCATTGATTAAGTGCAGCTCACCATTATGGGCATCAATAATATTACGCGAGATACCAAGCCCTAGACCATGTCCCTGCTGATCACTGTGTAAGCGGCGATAAGGCAGAAAGATATGCTCTAATTGCTCTGGAGGAATACCGGGTCCATTATCTTTAATGCTAATTTCCAGTTTTTCGGCACTATCCTTGACCTTAACCTGCACGCTACCGCCATATTTTACGCCGTTATCAATTAAATTAGCTAAACAACGCTTCAAGGCTAAAGGTTTACCACGATAAGGTAATACCTTCTCAGCACTGATCTTAATTTTCTCCGGTTGTGAACTGCTAATCTGCTCTAACAGCTTTAGCATATCAACAGACTGAATATTTTCATGGATATCAGTATTTTTTACTGTTTGCAACGCCCCTTTGACCAGCATTTCCAAATCATCCAGATCCTGGTTAAAAGCCTCGGTTTGTTTTTCGTTATCTAACAGCTCGGCACGCAGACGCAGTCGGGTTATCGGCGTTTTTAAATCATGAGAAATAGAACGAAAGAGCACTTCACGATCGCGAATATAACGCTGCAGCTTCTGCTGCATACGGTTAAATGCGGACGTTGCGGCAACAATTTCCAAGGCACCCTCTTCTTTTAACGGCTTCTGGTAAAGGTCGATACTCATTTCTGAGGCCGCCATCGCCAACTTTTTTAACGGCTTAGTCTGCCAGTAAAATAACAGGTAAATAAAAATCAACACCAGGACTGTACTGAAAATCAAAGTGATCACCTGCTCTAAAGAGATAATGGATTTATCGATTAGCAGATAAGGGGGGGGCAGAATGGCCGCCAAATACAACCACTCCTGCTCGGCAATTTCAATCTGCACAACCAATACCGGCGGTTTTACCGATGGTATAATCAACGAATAAGCTCCCCAGGACGGCGGCAGATCTTTTAAGAGAATGTCATTCTTTAGCACATGCAAATCGTCAGGGTGAGAAAATTCAATATTCAGCCTGTTTGTCTCTGGAATACGCCGCCTTAATACCTTATTAACGGTACTGATAACCTGTTTTTTTAACTCGCTATCGGCAATGGGGTTGATCCTTATCTCTTCACTGTTCAATGAAACAAAGAAACGGCTTCCTCCTAAATCACGTAACTGCTCTAATACCAGGTGGCGATACTGCAAGGGTAAACTTTGGAAAAATGAGATGGTACTTAATGCATTTTCAGCGAGGTTATTAGCATTAAGCAGCACCGTTTTTTCTTCACTTTTGGCAAATTGATTGACCAAAAATACACTGCTGCTCACTTGAGCGACAATAACTGAAAAAATGGTCAGTAGTAACATGCGTGAAATTAACGAACGAAACATTAAGCGAAAATAGGACATATTGTTCACCAGGTTATTGCTCAGCAGCGGACACTTTAGCAATAAACAGGTATCCTGCACCACGCACCGTTTTAATCATGTTCGGCGCTTTAGCATCATCACCCAGACACTGGCGCAGGCGGCTTACATGAACATCTATACCCCGCTCATTGGCAAAGGCAGCCCGTCCATGCAGCGCCTGGCTGATTTGATCGCGGGAAATAGCCGTATCGGGTTTTTCTAAAAACAAGGTTAATAACTGATAGTCAGCTCCCGTTAAAGGTACTCTTTGATTATTTTCATCAATTAAATTGTGCTGCTGAGTATCCAGCTTCCAGTTTGCAAAACATAAATAACGGGGTTTTGCCGCTCTTTTAGACGAATCGTTAACAAAGTGTGCCCGTCTTAATAAAGCCTTAATGCGTGCCAGCAGCTCTCTTGGACTAAAAGGTTTGGCAATGTAATCATCTGCACCGATCTCCAGCCCTAAAACACGATCCATTTCATCGGAATTGGCGGTTAACATAATGATTGGCACATTGGAATTCTGACGGATACGCTGACACAGAGTAAAGCCGTCATCACCGGGCAACATAATATCTAAAATAATCAAGTCAGGACGGTTATCCAATAGTTTTTTATCCATTTCCACACCATCTTCTGCAGTGCTCACCTGATAATTGTTTTTGCTTAAATATTCAGCTAATAACTCCCGAATAGCCTGATCATCATCGACCACTAAAACTTGTTTCTTGTCGCCCACATCTACAACCTTTTTAAAATACTTATTATTGCTTATTGTAACGAATATGCACCTCCTTAACAGTGAAGGCTATCAGAAAAATCATCTAAAACCGGGCAGTTACAAATTTACTGAGGAAGCCTTGCAGCGTTTAAAATTCCATCAACCAATTTAAAATAAACATAAAAATCAATACGTTATATTTTTAAGCTGTTTTTTGATGTTTTTTGCACTTGCGTGTTCAAAAATCGGTGATAAAATGCGCGCGCTTTATCATCCAAATATTTTTATTTATCATATTATTCGTATAATCAACAGAACAAGGAGCGCGCGGTTATGTCTTTATTAATATGCTTTAGTCACGCAGCAAACTTGTTGTTTTTAAAGCTGATATCATCATACGAAACTTATCTGAACTACGCAACAGAACCCTGATTCAGGCCGCTGTTCTACAGTAATTGTGTTGCCTTTAAAAGTGTTTTTCTCTTTTAATTTCAACCAGCCAATTAAACTCCATTTTATGGTTATCTTTAAATAATTTAAGGAGTCCGTTATGCCAAACGTTCTCAATTTAGCACCAGAAGCTTGCCTTTCTAACGAGCAAGAGATCCCGTTAGTAAATGCATTATATGACTTAACGCCAGATAATATTCTTTTAAGCCAGGAACATTACGAGTCGGAAGTTCGCTCGTATCCGCGTCGTTTACCGATTGCCATTAAAAATACACGTGGTGTTATTATTGAAGATACAAAAGGCCAAGTTTATCTGGACTGCCTTGCCGGTGCCGGTGCACTGCCGCTCGGTTATAACCATAGTGAAATTAATCAGGTGATGATTAATCAGCTGAATCAGGGTGTCCCCTATCAGACGCTCGATATCACTACCCCGGCAAAAGACGCTTTTATTAAATCCGTAATGCAGTTTTTGCCGGCTAATTTTGCCAAAAATGCACGTATTCAATTTTGCGGGCCTTCCGGTGCCGATGCGGTTGAAGCGGCCATTAAGCTGGCCAAGCTTTATACCAAGCGCAACACTATGATCTCTTTTCATGGCGCTTATCACGGCATGACCAATGGCTCGCTTGCCTTAACAGGCAATCTGGGCGCTAAGAGCCGACGCAGTGGACTGATGTCTGATGTACACTTTTTTCCTTTTCCATATAGTCTGCGCTGCAGCTTTGGTTTAGGCGGTATGGAAGGTGCCAAACAGAGCATTCGCTATATTGAATCTGTATTAAGCGATGATGAAAGCGGTATTACTAAACCGGCAGCCATTATTGTCGAGCCGGTACAGGGAGAAGGTGGTGTCTTACCTGCCCCTGCTTTCTGGTTGCAGGAATTGCGCCGTATCACCAGTGAACACGGCATTTTATTGATTTTTGATGAAATTCAATGTGGTGTCGGACGCACTGGCGATAACTTCGCCTTTGAAGAATCCGGTATTGAACCCGATATTCTGATTTTATCAAAAGCAATTGGTGGCGGTATGCCGATGTCGATTATTCTTTATAATAAGAAAATTGACTGCTGGAACGCCGGAGAACATACCGGGACTTTCCGCGGCAACCAGTTAGCCATGGCTACCGGCGCTAAGACACTGGAAATTATTCAGCGTGATAATTTAACCGATAATGCTAAACAACGCGGTCAGCAACTGCGTGCTGCATTACGTGCGATTCAAAATGAATATGATTGTATTGCAGAAGTGCGTGGTCGTGGCCTGATGTGTGCGATTGAAATCGTTAAAAGTGGTGAGTTTGATTCCTTAGGCCGCCCGGTGAGCGATCCGCAGCGTGCCATTGCCATTCAGCGCGCAGCCTTAGAGCGCGGCTTAATTATCGAAAAAGGGGGGCGCAAAGGCGCTGTATTACGCTTTTTACCGCCATTGATTATCAGTGCGACACAGATAGACTTTGTCGCTGCAACCGTTAAAGCGGCTATCGCATGCACACAGGATTAAGATTTTGACTTTATCTCACTCTCCATGGTTAAAGCACTTTATTCAGGTCGGTGGCGAGAATAACCAGCACTTTGAGCAGGCGAGCGCACTGACCTTAGAGCATATCAATAAGCTGTTTGCTCAGTGCGACAAACCCTACTCGAGCATGCCGCCTGCTGATTTAAAAGAAGCGATTTACAATAGCGATCTGGCTCAGGTGGAATCGCTTGAGCAGGTCATCGCCCAGACAACTCAGTTGATTGCGAAAAACTCCATTATGGTGCAGCACCCGCATTGCATTGCGCATCTGCATACCCCGCCATTGCTCGCATCGGTGCTGGCAGAGTTTTATATCGCGGCATTAAATCAGTCGATGGACTCCTGGGATCAGGCATCCAGCGCAACTTATTTAGAGCAGTTTATTGTTGACTGGTTAGTACAAACCTACGGCTTAGGCGAAGCTGCTGACGGTGTTTTCACCAGTGGCGGCACGCAAAGTAACCTAATGGGGCTGTTATTGGCGCGTGACAGCTTTGCGCATAAGTATTCACAACACAATATTCAGCAGAACGGTTTACCTGATTATGGCCAGAAAATGCGCATTATCTGCTCCGATAAAAGCCATTTTACCGTACAGAAATCCGCCTCGTTAATGGGCCTTGGCGAGCGTGCCGTGGTCTGTGTTAAAACCAATCAACAGGGGCAGATGGATTGCGCTGAGCTGCACAATACTATTGAGCAGTTAAGCGCGCAGGGTTTACTGCCGATTGCTGTTGTTGCCACTGCCGGGACAACGGACCATGGTGCCATTGATGATCTGCAGGAAATTGTCAAAATCAGCCATGAGAAGGGGCTGTGGTGTCATATTGACGGCGCTTATGGCGGCGCATTAATGCTCAGTGAAAAGCATAAGTCGCGGCTGCAGGGAATTGAGTCGGCAGACTCTGTCAGTGTTGATTTCCATAAACTTTTTTATCAGACCATCAGCTGCGGTGCGCTGCTGGTCAAAGATAAGCGCAACTTCAGCAGCCTGCTCTATCATGCGGACTACCTCAACCGTGAAGGTGACGAGCTGCCTAATTTAGTGGATAAAAGCATTGCCACTACAAAACGCTTTGATGCGCTGAAGATGTTTATGACCCTGAAAAGTGTCGGTGCAGAAACGCTCGGGGCGATGTACGATAAGTTACTTGAATTGACAGCGCAGGTGGCAGCCTGCGTGAAACAAAATGAACACTTTGAGCTGTGCTGCGAGCCACTGTTATCCACGGTTTTATTCCGTTTAAGTGAAAAGTATCAGGGCGCACTCACTGTTGATGAGTTTAATCAGCTGCATCAGAAATTACGCCTGCAGCTGTTAACTAAGGGTGAGGCCGTGATTGCCGAAACCAAGGTGGACGGTAAACTGTACCTGAAATTTACCCTGTTAAACCCATGTTTAACATTAACTGATTTTGATTCTCTGTTTAAAAAGATTGAGGCAAATGCACAATCATTAATTAAGAAGGCTTTATAAATGTCTGTATTACAAATTGGCGCCGGCGGCGTTGGCTGGGTTATTGCTCATAAATGCGCACAAAATAACGATGTGTTCGGTGATATCACTATCGCTTCTCGTACTGTGGCTAAATGTGAAAAGATCATTACCTCAATCAAAGGACGTAATAATCTCAAAGACAGCACGAAAAAATTACAAGCACAACAAGTGGATGCAGATAATATTGAAGCATTAGTGGCACTGATTAACCAGGTAAAACCGGATCTTGTTATCAATGCCGGCCCGCCATGGGTAAACGTTGCGATAATGGAAGCCTGTGTACAGACCAAAACGGCTTACCTGGATACCTCAGTGGCCACCGATCTTTGCAGTGAAGGCCAACAGGTACCTGAAGCTTACGATCCGCAATGGGCATTTGCCGAGCGCTTTAAAGAAGCAGGCATTACCGGTATTTTGGGTGCGGGTTTTGATCCGGGCGTAGTCAGTGTATTTGCAACCTATGCGCATAAGCATCTGTTTGATGAAATTGACAGTATCGATGTGATGGATGTTAATGCCGGTGATCACGGCCAGAAGTTTGCGACCAACTTTGATCCGGAAACCAATATGTTAGAGATCCAGGGGGATTCTTTCTACTACGAAAATAAAGAGTGGAAACGCGTTCCCTGCCATACGCGCATGATGGAGTTTGATTTCCCGGTTGTCGGTAAACAAAAAGTGTATTCCATGGCACATGATGAAGTGCGCTCTATGGCGGAGTATCTGCCGGCTAAACGCATCGAGTTCTGGATGGGTTTCTCTGATACCTACCTGAACTACTTTAATGTAATGCGTGATATCGGCCTGTTAAACCCGGATCCGGTGACCACTGTTGATGGTATTACCGTTGAGCCGCTGAAAGTATTAAAAGCGATTCTGCCGGATCCGACATCGCTTGCACCGGGTTACACGGGGAAAACCTGTATCGGTACCTGGGTACGCGGTAAAAAAGACGGCAAAGCAAAAAGCGTGTTTATCTACAATATCTGCGATCATAAAGAAGCCTATATTGAAGTTGAACATCAGGCCATCTCTTACACCACAGGTGTACCGGCCATTACCGCTGCCCTGCTTTATTTCCAGAATAAGTGGAGCGATGTCGGCCTGTTCAATGTTGAGCAATTAAACCCGGATTGTTTCTTAGAGCTGATGCCGCGCATCGGTTTAAGCTGGGAGATCCAGGAGTTAGACGCTTAACCTATCTATTTCGGTGCAGATCCTCTCTGCACCTTTTGCTTTACTGATCAAAAGACTGCCATTATGACCCTGAACGAAAATACCCTGAACACCCCCTACTTTATGATCGATGAATCTAAATTGATCGCTAATCTTGAAAAAGCCAAGCAGCTTAAGGAAATTTCCGGAGCAAAACTGGTGCTGGCACTCAAGTGTTTTTCAACCTGGGGCACCTTTGACACCATCAAGCCTTATCTTGACGGTACCACCAGCTCCGGCCCTTACGAGGTAAAGCTGGGTCATGAGACCTTTGGCGGTGAAACCCATGCCTACAGTGTCGGTTATTCAAAAGCCGATATCGAGGCGGTCAAACCATTGGCTGATAAAATTATCTTTAACTCGCTTTCCCAACTTGAAAGCCACTTTGACGATTGCAAAACAGCTGCCTCGCTGGGTTTACGCATCAACCCGGAGCGCAGCTTTGCCGGTCAGGACTTAGCCAACCCGGCACGCCCCTACTCACGCCTGGGGGTAAAACAGGAACTACTGGATTTATCGATAACGGATAAGGTAGACGGCTTTATGTTTCATATGAACTGTGAAAACAAGGATGTCGATGCCTTTATTGCGATTTTAGATCATATTTCAGTAACCTTTAGCGACTATTTGAATAAGCTGCAGTGGTTAAGTCTTGGCGGCGGAATTTTCTTTACCTATCCGGGTTACCCGATTGAAAAACTCGCTTTGGCCCTGAAAGCTTTTTCTGAAAAACACAATATTCAGCTCTATTTAGAGCCGGGGGAAGCCATTATTACCCGCACTACAGATCTGGTGGTCAGTGTTATTGATATTGTCGAAAATGAGAAGCAAACCGCGATTGTCGACAGCGCCACTGAAGCGCACCGTTTAGACACCCTGATCTATAACGAGCCGGCCTCGGTACGGGAAGCATGCGAAGGTGGTCGCTACCCTTATATCATCGGCTCCTGCTCCTGCCTAGCAGGGGATCAGTTCTGTGAAACGCAATTCGCAGAGCCATTACAAATTGGCCAAAAGCTGCACCTGATGGACTCTGCCGGCTATACCATGGTAAAACTTAACTGGTTTAATGGCCTAAGAATGCCAAGCATCTATTTCAAACGCACTGACGGTGCAATCGAGCTGCTCAATGAGTTTGCTTATGAGGACTTTAAAAGCACTTTAGGCAGAATTTAACTGCTTCTTAATATCTAACGAGTCAGCTTGATGGCTCGTTTTCCTTTGGCATTTCTATTTTTTCTACTTTCTACTTTCTACTTTCTACTTTCTACTTTCTACTTTCTACTTTCTACTTTCTACTTTCTACCACCTTGCTCTATCACGCTTGCCACATAAAACAACTAAAGTGCTTATTTAATAAAAATTTAATGCATAAATAGCTTGAAAATCAACCGCTCAAGATATACTGTTTACAAATACAGTGTTTATTTAAACAGGTGGTACTTATGTTAACAACTTATATGCAGGCGCAGACTCAGCAGCAAACAGCCGCTGCTATTAACCTTTTACCTTATCTAACACTTTCTTATGATCTTGAAAACTATTATCCGCTACTATCACATATTCGCCAGGATAGTGATCAGCGTTGGATCCTGTTTATCGCTCCCCCCGGCAGACCCAACTTTACATTCTTACAACAAGCCGGCATCCACCAGAAACGCATCATCACCTTGCCACAAAATAAAATAAACAATCACGCTGAGTTATTGAAAGCGGCCCTAAGCAGCCGTAATTATTCCACCGTTATTACCTGGTTAAGCGATTGTGATAAAACACTGCAAAATGAACTGCATGATCTTGCGCTGCAATCCAATAGCCGTTGTCTTATCTATTGCAGCCAATAAGGTAGCAGGCCACTTCAGAGCTAATATTTTGTACTCTGAAGTGGGTTGGCTATAGCATGAAATTAGTTATAATGAGTTATCCCGGCAGCGCTTGAATATAGATTCAGTGCCATAACCCTATTAATAACAGTGAGAGAATAATGTATCCATACAGTGAAAAAACTAAAAATTTCATTAACCAAATCGGCAGTGGTGATGCGGCCTATGTGCCTAAAGCGATCACCTGCGCTATTAAATCTCTGGATAAGATAGCGGCGAATGAAGCATTGCCAGAAGATGTCCGCGCAGAAGCCGCTTATGCTGCTGCAAATTTAGTACTCAGTGACTACAACGACGACTAAATAAATCGCCTAATCAACAAATAGGAGCCCGAACCCGCTCCTATTTTTTTAAGTATTTCATTTTCAACCATTTTAAATATTGCGGTAGTGCTTGTTTAAGCCACAGTATTTGATACTTTAAGGTTAAACGCAACCAACCATATTGATGATATTTACGGGCACTGGTCGCAAGTTTGCTCGGACAGCGACATAGTTTAATCCCCTGCAGTTTTGCTTGCCACACTAGCAGATGATCCTCTCCATATCTGCCATTCTCGACATAGCCACCTAAGCGTGCAAAGGTTTGCTTCGATAAGAAAAAACCTTGATCGCCAAAAGGCAAACCTAAAATATCTGAGCGCCATTTAGCAGCAAACTCATTGAGTGTCAGTAAACAATTTTGTTTATCGTGGAAACACAGATCAAAGTAACAAAGACTGCTTGGACACTTGCTTAATGTGCAAAATAGCTTGTCTATATTGTCTTGCTTAATTTGGCTATCTGCATGTAAAAACCAGAGATTGGCGCAGTTTGCATGTTGCGCGCCGCAATTAAGCTGCCTCCCTCTTCCAGCAGGGCTATAGAGGAGCTTGCAGATTATTTTTCTATTTTTAAAGCCGGCTCTGTTTATTTTCCGGATAATATTTTCTCCTTCAACAGCGATTATAATTACCTCGCTGTTTTCAGGTAACAACAATAATTGCTGCTGGAGAAAATGTCACTGTGGTTCACTTTTTGCCAGCGGCACAATCACTGATATCGGCATTATTTATGCCCCGTTATTTCTGCAATAGCGCTAATAGTGCTTTTTTATCTTCAGGTATGCACTCCGCCGGGGTTAATACTGCAGCAGCTAAGCTTTGCCTTGGCAAACTCTTAGGATCGGCTTTCTGATGGAAGTACTGTAAGTAAGTTTTCAGTAATAATATTGTTTTTTCAAGGCTGGCAGTATAGCCAGATATCACTTGTGCCACGCTGGCATGCTTAGCGGGATCAAGCTGCCAGCAGTCATAATCTGTTGCAATAGCAATGCAGCAGTAACAGATTTGTGCCTCATATGCCAAGAAAACCTCGGGCACGTTGGTCATACCAACGAGATCTGCCTTGATGACATTTTTAAAAAATAAACTTTCCGCCCGGGTGCCCAAGCGCGGACCATCAATACAAATATAAGTTTTATCTTGATGCAGAGTAATACCCAACTTTTCTGCAGCCCGACCAAGATTAGCAGCTAACAGTTCACAGCTTGGCTGCGCGGTTGACACATGGGCAACAAGCCCTTCTCCAAAAAAGGTTTTATCTCTATTGCCTTTAACAAAATCAACATACTGACCGGCAATAGCAAGTTCTCCCGGCGCAATCTCCTGTTGCAGTGACCCGGTCGCTGACAGGCCAATGATCTGCGTCACCCCTAAGCTCTTAAGGGCCCAGATATTAGCGCGATAATTGACTTCATGAGGAAGAAGCTGATGAGCTGTACCGTGTCTGGACAAAAAGAATAACTTCAATGCACCATATTGTCCTTCCACTATTGGCGCTGATGGCGCGCCATAAGGTGTTATTAGTTTATGTTTATTCACTATATCCAGACCTTCGAGCTGGTAAACACCAGTCCCACCGATAATTGCAAGCATTTTCATTCCTTTTATAGCAAAATGTTAAACTGATTCCTGACAAACTCAGTGATTGTGCCGTTCCCCTAAAACCACGTGAAAAAGTAACAACCTTATTTTTCACTGCACGATGAACCATACATAAAACAACTATAGCAGCGATGGTGTTTCATACTTATTCTTTCTGTTTGGCAGGCACATAAATCCCCGCTTATTTCATAATCAGGATCATCATCAACCAAGGTACAGGCATAGACCTGCATTTTTCCATGGCGCTTTACGATCATCTTTGAAAAGTGGCACATAAATTGTGCTCTGCTTGCGGCACTTTGATAATGCGTCATACAGTGCTCACTAATCTCCGGCAGATCAGGATGTGCGCCAGGCGGTAGAAAATCAGGAAAGGCAACGATAGTAAGATCTTGCGGCAAACCATTTAAGCTGAAAAGTTCCCTAAAGCCTCGCTCAATAGCAACACTGTCTTCCCCTGTTTCCATCTGCCTGGCAATCGAAATATGAAAGCCTTTCCGGTACAGTGCTTTGAGGCCGGCTAATGCTCGCGCAAAAGCACCTTGACCGCGATGTGCATCATGGCTAGCCGGATTCAATTTATCCAAGCTGACCCGCAGTGCAATCGGATGGGGATTAACGCGCAATTTACTCAGTGCATCGAGACGTTTTAACAGCGGCTCGGTCCCGTTTGTTAAGACCAATACAGGTCGGTATTGCGAGGCATAATCCAATATTTTAATAATATCCTTTACTAAGAACGGCTCACCTCCTGTGAAAGAAAATTTTTCGACGCCCATAGCTACAGCTTGCTCAATATAGGGTTTTACCTCAGCAATCTTAGGGGCATCTAATCTTTTACTGCTTGGGCTTGCCCCCTCTAAGCAAAAATCACAGCCGAGATTACAACGCGTACCTGTATGAAACCATAACTCCTTTAATTTACCTGGTTGAATATAGCCACGATGATCGCCACTTTTCGTAAAATACCAGCTCAATGATTTTCTAAACCTTTGCATAGGAACTCCCTAACAGCAGAGCTTACAGTTTAACTTATCTATCAATCCCGCAAAGTTGCTGTATTTGCTGTAATAATTTTTGTCTGGCCGCTCTTGAGTCGTGCTGCAGATCCTCAGCAAGCAGGCTAAGCTGCTGATAGTCGTCTAAATCATAGCTTGCATCTATGCTGTGCACTGTCAAATCCTGGTTCCGACACACAGACTTTAATTGCTGAGCAAGCACAGGCGTACTCCAACCAAGCGCGCCAAGATCCGGCCAAGCCGGCTTGTTGGCCATCATAGTGACGCCACCATCGAGTGCCGGGCAGAATACAATCTCATAATCGTTCAGCGCGGTGATAATCTGTTGATAGTGATTTTCCCCTAATAAGGGTGCATCGCTGCCTATATAGATGGTTTGTGCATGTCCGGTATTTTTCAGTGATTTATCCAGATGATTGATGCGTTCGCCTAAATTTCCCTTAGTCTGCGCCACGACCTTAACTGCGCGCTTCAATAATGTGGCCGCCCAACTACAGTCGCCGGGATGGCTGGGAGAAATAACAACTTCGCCCGGCCAGTTGTGCAGATCTTCTAACGCACAAGCCAATAAACACTGGGCGATATGAAAGGCCGACTTTTTACCGATACTTTGTGCAAGACGCTGTTTGCCAAAGCCTATCGCGGGTCTTTTACAGAGAAGAACAAGAGTGGGGTATATGTTAATAATGTCACTTCCATTACTGAGTTAAGTTTTTATCATTTATCGGTAGTGCTTATTACAACTGACCGGAATAAACGCATAAAAATTTCAGATAAACTAACTTAAATATAGTGTGTACACTAATCTTTATGGAATTGAAAGAGAATGAAAATTGCAAATTCAAATTGTAGCATAGAGCAAAATAGCGAATAAATACGCAGAGAAGGATAAGAGTGTCAATAAGTAGCTGAAGAAAAAGGGCAGCAGCGTGCCCTTTTTCTTATAAAACAAAAACTAGCCGATATGCGTCAGACCGCCCATATAGTGCTGTAATACTTTAGGCACCTCAATACGCCCGTCTTCAAGCTGATAGTTTTCTAAAACGGCCACCAGCGTACGACCGACCGCCAGTCCTGAGCCATTAAGGGTATGAATTAGCTCCGGCTTCTTAGCACCCGCAGCACGGAAGCGCGCCTGCAGACGGCGTGCCTGGAAGTCACCGACATTTGAACAGGATGAAATCTCACGGTAGGCTTTTTGTGCCGGTACCCATACTTCGAGATCATAAGTTTTGGTCGCGCTAAAACCCATATCACCTGTACATAGCACTACTTTGCGGTATGGTAGCTCGAGATTCTTTAATACCTGCTCAGCATGCATGGTGATCTCCTCCAGCGCGGCAAAGCTTTTTTCCGGATGCACAAGCTGTACTAACTCCACCTTATCAAACTGATGCTGACGGATAAGACCGCGTGTATCACGACCATATGAGCCAGCTTCACTGCGGAAACAAGCCGTATGGGCTGTGATTTTAATCGGCAGTTCAGATTCATCATAAATCATATCGCGACTCATATTGGTCAGCGGGACTTCTGCTGAAGGGATAAGTGACATGCCCACCCCCTCTTCGGTTGCCGGTTTAGTATTAAATAAATCATCACCAAATTTAGGCAGCTGCGTGGTGCCGTATAAGCTCTCTGCATTCACTAACAGCGGCACATACATCTCTGTGTAGCCATGCTCGTTAGTATGCAGGTTTAGCATATATTGCGCTAATGCGCGGTGTAATTTAGCGATTTGTCCCTGCATCACAATAAAGCGCGAGCCGCTGATTTTTACTGCTGACTTAAAATCTAAACCGCCTAGCGCTTCACCTAAATCAACATGATCTTTGACTTCAAAAGCAAACTCTTTGGGCTCGCCCCATGTTGAGATTTCAACATTTTCTTCTTCATCTTTACCAACCGGCACAGAGTCATGCGGCAAATTAGGAATGGTATAGGCAATTTCCTGAATCTGCTCACTTAACGCGGCAAATTCTGCTTTAGCGGCATCCAGCTCCTCACCGAGTTTACCCATTTCCGCACGTAAAGGCGCGATATTCTCACCACGTTTAGCAGCCATACCGATCTCTTTAGAACGGCTGTTACGCTCAGATTGTAATCTTTCCGTTTTAACCTGTAATACCTTTCTGCTTTCTTCCAGCTGTTTAATTAAATCAACATCTAAGCTAAAACCACGCGTCGCTAATTTCTCTGCCGTTTGTTCAATTTCATTACGTAAAAACTTTGGATCTAACATGCTGTTCCCTAATTCTTTATGACTGATTATGTATATGCCGTAAATACATCTCAACACCTGATCGCGAAACGACCATCAAGGCGTGTACGAATAGTTTGCTATTGAACTGGCCGAAAAAAGAGTCATCAGTCAGACAATAATATTGAAAGGATTGTAACAAATGGCAATCTTTTTCCAAAGGAGCTTGTCACGCTAAAAGCAATTAAATATGACTATCTCGTTATAAAATAACCACTAGGGCCTGTTTATCTTCCGTCGCCGTTCCTGCTGGAGCTCCGGCCACTCGTCGCGTTTCGCGACTATCACTCGCTGACGCGCGCGAACGACCACATCCGCACGCAAGCGGCGCTGGCGGAGGACACCTTCGGGACGCAGCCCTACGACGGCGTCCCGGAGCTCC